>NZ_JBAMDC010000189.1:0-12755 GCF_036961605.1 Streptomyces sp. KLMMK | reverse complement strand
TAGTTCTGAAGCAACGAACAGTTGCTGGTTTGAGCAGAACCACTTAATTGAAAAGTGTGCTTGTTCGCTCGAAACCGATAGGGTTTCGGTGGTCATAGCGTTAGGGAAACGCCCGGTTACATTTCGAACCCGGAAGCTAAGCCTTTCAGCGCCGATGGTACTGCATGGGGGACCGTGTGGGAGAGTAGGACGCCGCCGAACAATATTTCAAGGACCCTTGGTCCCAGCGTTCACGCTGGGACCAAGGGTCCTTTTTTGTATTTCTGCCGAAGCGCGCCGGTCGTCCGGTTGCGCGAGAATGACTGCGGTACCCGAAGACAGGAGTCACGTCGATGCCCACCAACTACCCCGACGATCGTTCGGGTGGCGACCGCGGCGGTTCCCGCCGCGACGACCGACCGGCGTACCGGCGTGACGACCGCGGCGACGACCGGCGCGGCGGCCCCCGCCGTGACGACCGTGGCGGGCGTCCGGCCGGCGGTGGCTTCGGCCGTCGCGACGACCGCCCCTCTTTCCGCCGTGACGACGACCGCGGTGGTTCCCGCGGTGGCCGCGACGACCGTCGTGACGACCGCGGCCCGCGCCGTGACGACGACCGTGGTGGACGTCCGGCCGGCGGTGGCTTCGGCCGCCGTGACGACCGCCCGTCCTTCCGTCGCGATGACGACCGCGGCCCGCGCCGTGACGACCGTGGCCCCCGTCGCGATGACGACCGCGGTGGCTTCCGCGGTGGCCGCGACGAGCGCCGTGACGACCGCCCCTCTTTCCGTCGTGACGACCGCGCCCCGCGCCGTGACGACGACCGTCGCGACGACCGCCCGTCCTTCCGCCGTGACGACGACCGCGGCCCGCGCCGCGACGACCGCGGTGGCTACGACCGTCCCCGCGGCGGTTTCCGTGGCGGCCGCGACGAGCGCCCGTCCTTCCCCCGTGACGACCGCGCCCCGCGCCGTGACGACGACCGTGGTGGCTTCCGTCGCGACGAGCGTCCGTCCTTCCGCCGTGACGACGACCGTGGCCCCCGCCGCGACGACCGCGGCCCCCGCCGTGACGACGACCGTGGCGGCTTCCGCCGTGACGACCGTCCGTCCTTCCGTCGCGATGAGCGTCGTGACGACCGCGGCCCGCGCCGCGATGACGACCGTGGCGGCTTCCGTGGCGGCCGCGACGAGCGCCGTGACGAGCGCCCGTCCTTCCGTCGTGACGAGCGTCGCGACGACCGCGGCCCCCGTCGCGATGACGACCGCGGTGGTTTCCGCCGTGACGACCGTCGTGACGACCGCGGCCCGCGCCGTGACGAGCGTCCATCCTTCCGCCGCGACGACGACCGCGGTCCCCGTCGTGACGACGAGCGCGGCGGTTTCCGCCGCGATGAGCGTCCGTCCTTCCGCCGCGATGAGCGTCGTGACGACCGCGGCCCGCGCCGCGACGACGACCGCGGCCCGCGCCGCTCGTTCCGTGACGACCGGCAGGGTGGCGGCGGCTACCGCGGTGGCCGTGACGACCGTTCCGGTGGTTACCGCGGCGGCCGTGACGAGCGTGACCGGGACCGTGGCGACCGCGAGCCGGTGAAGCGCCTGCCGATCCCGGACGACGTCACCGGTGACGAGATCGACGCGGACGTGCGGCAGGAGCTCATGAGCCTGCCGAAGGGCCTCGCCGAGGAGGTCGCCCGCAACCTCGTCATGGTCGCCAACCTGCTGGACGAGGACCCGGAGCAGGCCTACGCCTACTCGCGGATCGCGCTGCGTCTCGCCTCGCGCGTCGCCGCGGTGCGCGAGGCCGCCGGCTTCGCCTCGTACGCGACGGCCAAGTACTCCGAGGCGCTCGCCGAGTTCCGCGCCGCCCGCCGGATGACCGGCTCCGTCGAGCTGTGGCCCGTGATGGCCGACTGCGAGCGCGGCATGGGCCGCCCCGAGCGCGCGCTGGCCATGGCCGGCGAGCCCGAGGTCAACAAGCTCGACAAGGCCGGCCAGGTCGAGATGCGCCTGGTCGCCGCCGGTGCCCGCAAGGACATGGGCCAGGCCGAGGCCGCCGTCGTGACGCTGCAGAGCCCGGAGCTCGCCTCCAGCTCGGTCCAGCCGTGGACCGCGCGCCTGCGCTACGCGTACGCCGACGCGCTGCTGGAGGTCGGCCGCGAGAGCGAGGCCCGCGAGTGGTTTGCCAAGGCCCTCGAAGCGGACCAGGGCGGCCAGACGGACGCCTCCGACCGCCTTGCCGAGCTGGACGGCGTGGAGTTCACGGACGCCCTGGCGGAGTCCGAGGGTGACGAGGTCGCCTCCGGCGAGGAGTCCGGTGCCTCCGAGGCGTCCGAGGCGTCCGCGGAGGAGCCCGTCGAGCCCCAGCAGACTGCCGAGGCCGAGAAGCCCGTTCAGGCCGAGGAGTCCGCTGACTCCGGCAAGGCCGGCGACGACAACCGCTGACCCGTAGGGCAGCGATGAGGCAGTGACCAGGCAGTGACGAAGAGGCCGGCACCCCGATCCCGGGGTGCCGGCCTCTTCGTTCGGTCGGGGCGGTTCAGTTCAGGGCCAGGCTCCGCAGCACCAGGCCCGTCGCCGGCTTGGGACCGAACGACGTGGACTTGCGGGGCATGGTCACACCCTGTTCGGCCAGCTCCCGGACGACGTCCTCCTTGACCGGGTGCATCAGCACCGCCGTGCCGCCGTGCCGCTCGGCCTGCTTGACGGCCGCGGCCGTCTCGTGGATGTAGCTGATGTTCTCGGGGTTGTCCGGCACCTTCCAGACGTGCTCCAGCAGCACCGAGTGCAGGACCGTCGCGTCCAGCGTGCGCCAGGCCTCCGGGCGGTCGGCGGGAACCACGCGGGCCAGCAGGTCCGGGTCCGGGCGGTCGAGGAGATGGAAGCGGCCGTCGCCCGCCAGGACGAAGGCGTTCCCGGCTCCTCCGGACGCCCCGGATGCCGCAGACGCTTCGGACGCCTCCGTCAGCGCGTCGAGCGCCTCCGGCAGCGGGCCGTCGATCGTCCGCACCCGGAAGGAGCCCTCCAGGGCCGCCAGGGCTTCAGCGACCGGGAGCCGGTGCAGCAGGCGGTGGATGGCCCGTACGCGCAGCGGGTAGCGGGCGGTGTCGACGAGGAGGACGAGGCCGAAGTCCCAGGGGCCGGGGGCCGGCTGCTCGGCGCGCAGGCGCAGGTAGGTGGCCCAGCGGTGGTGGCCGTCGGCGATGAGCGCGTGCTGCTGGGAGAGGTCCTTGCCGATCGCTTCGAGGTCGTGCGGGTCGGTGATGGACCACAGGCGGTGGGCGTAGCCGTCGTCGGTGGTCGTGGACAGCAGCGGCTCGGTGCCGGTGACGCGGTCGATGACGGCCGCGGCGCCGGTCGTGCTGCCGTTGCCGCGGTAGGAGAAGAGCAGCGGTTCGAGGTTGGCGCCCGTCCCGCGCATGAGGGCCGCGCGGTCCTCGACGATGTGCGGCATGACGTCCTCGTGCGGGAGGACGACGCCCTCCTCGCGGGGGCTGAGGCGGAGGGCGCCGATGAGGCCGCGCTGCAGTATGCCGCCGCCGCGCTGCTCGTACACGTAGAGGGCGGGCTCGGGGTCGGCGGCGAGGACGTGCTCCTCCTGCCAGCGGCGCAGGGTGTCCGCGGCCAGCCGGTGCCGGTCCGCGGCGCTCGCCGCCTGGGGGAGGATCAGCCTGACGATGTTGTGCGGATCGGCGGTCTCCAGGTGACGCAACCCGTCGGGCCGTACGACGACGTCGTACGGTGGCGAGGTGACGGCGGCGAGGCTGCCGACCCGCTCCGGGACATAACGCAGCCCACGGAAGGGGGCGAGCTGGAGTCCTTGCCCTGCTTTCCCTGCTCGGCCTGGAGTGCTCATTGGGAAATGTTATGTCTCACGGCCCTGTGAGCAATGATCGTGGAAGAGACGTACAGCACAAGGAGCGAGTACAGCATGAATCAGACCGCCCGTACGCGGCCCGACGGCAGCGAGCGTGCCCTCAGCGAGGCCTACGACACGGCGCTGCTCGACCTCGACGGCGTGGTGTACGCGGGCGGGGAGGCCATCGCGTACGCCGTCGAGTCGCTCGGGACGGCCCGCGAGGGCGGGATGCACCTCGCCTACGTGACGAACAACGCCGCGCGGACGCCGGAGACGGTCGCCGGACACCTGACCGAGCTGGGTGTGCCCGCCGAGGCGTCCGACGTGATCACTTCCGCCCAGGCCGTGGCGCGGCTGATCTCCGAGCAGCTGCCCGCTGGGTCCCGGGTGCTGGTGATCGGCGCCGAGGGACTCCGGGTGGCCCTGCGCGAGCGCGGGCTGGTGCCCGTGGAGTCGGCCGACGACGACCCGGCGGCCGTGGTCCAGGGCTACGGCGGGCCGGACATGCCGTGGTCGCGGCTGATGGAGGCGTCGTACGCGGTGGCGCGGGGCCTGCCGTGGTTCGCGTCCAACACGGACCTGACGATTCCGAGCGGGCGCGGTATCGCGCCGGGCAACGGTGCGGCCGTGCAGGTCGTACGGATAGCCACGGGCGCGACGCCGCAGGTGGCCGGCAAGCCGCTGCCGCCGATGCACCGCGAGACGGTGCTGCGGACCGGCGCGGAGCGGCCGCTGGTGGTCGGCGACCGGCTCGACACGGACATCGAGGGCGCGCACGTGGGCGGGGTGGACTCGCTGCTGGTGCTGACCGGCGTGACGACGGCCGCGCAGCTGGTCGCGGCGCGGCCGGAGCACCGGCCCACGTATGTGGCCGAGGATCTGCGGGGGTTGCTGGTTCCTCAGCCGGAGGTTGCGGCCGTCTCGGACGGTGGGTTCCGGTGCGGAGGGTGGACCGCTTCCGTCGACGGTGATGCGCTTGCCCTGGCGGGCGGCGGGGAGGCCGTGGACGGGCTCCGGGCGCTTTGTGCTGCCGCGTGGACGGCTGCGGGGGACGGGGTTTGTGAGCTGGATTCGGGCAAGGCGGTGGCCCGGCTGGGGCTGTGACCGTGGCTGGGGCGGGTCGGGGGTTCTTCCCCTGACCCGCCCCTTCTCGTAACCGGGGGCAAGCCCCCGGACCCCCGTATCGCGCTGAACGCGCTCGTCCTCAAACGCCGGACGGGCTTGGTCGGTACCGGGACGAGCTGAGTCGTTGCCGGGACAGGCCTGCCCTTGGTCGTCAGGCCAGCTCCGCCAGCAGGTCCTCCTCCGTGGCTCCCCGGCGCCAGTAGCCCGTGAACGTCACGGTGCGGCGGTCGATGCCGCGGTCGTTGACCAGGTGGCGGCGGAGGCCGCGGACCGTGCCGGATTCGCCGGCGAGCCATGCGTAGGGCGTGCCGTCGGGGAGGTCGGCCGCGCGGACGGCGCTCAGGACGGGCTCCGCCGCACCCCGCACCAGCCAGGTGATCTCCGCGGCGGCGTCGGTGGGCAGGTCCTGGACGTCCTCCGGGTGGGGGACCTCTATCCAGATCTTGGCCGGGGTGCCCGCCGGCAGCCAGGAGAGGATGCCGGCGACGGCGGGCAGCGCCGTCTCGTCGGCGGTGATCAGGACCCAGTCGGTGCCGGCGGGCGGCTGGAAGTCGACGCCGCCGTTGTCCTCGACGACGGGGGCGAGGACGGTGACGCGGTCGCCGGGGCGCGCGGCCTGGGCCCAGTTCGTGGCCGGGCCGCCGTGTCCGTCGGCGTCGCCGTGCACGGCGAAGTCGACGTCCATCTCGTCCGGATCCTGTCGCAGGTCCCGCACGGTGTAGGTGCGCATGAAGGCCCGTACGGCCGGGTCCTGGGCGCGCCATTCGGTGAACCAGGTCTCGTCGAGGTTCGCGGGCAGGACCGGGCGGTCCTGGCCGGCCTGCGGCAGGAACAGCTTGAAGCGCTGGTCGCGGCCGCCGGTGACGATGTCGCGGAGCTCCTCGCCGCCGAAGGTGACCCGCATCATGGCGGGGCTGATCCGCTCGGTGCGGAGCACCTCCAGGTCGAAGAAGCGGTACGGGAGGGTGGTGCCGGCCATGCGGGTGTTTCCCTTTCGCTCGGGTGCGCCTGTCAGGCGACTGGGTTGGGCCTGCCGGGCGGCGGTCAGGCGACCTTCTCGGCCTTCCGGACGGCCTCGGCGAGGGCCTCGACGAGGGGTGCGCACCCGGCGTGGGAGTAGCGCGGCTCGCTGAGCCAGGGGCTGATCTGGCCGGCCTTGACGGCGGGCAGTCCGGCCCAGGTGGGCTTGTCGGCGAGGTCCTTGGGCTGGAGGGCGGCGGTGCGGTTGTCGAGGAGGATCAGGTCGGCGGGGTACTTGCCGGCGTTCTCCCAGCTGAGGCTCTCGAAGAAGCCGCCGGTGACCTTGCCGGGGACGACGAAGTCGACGCCGAGGGACTTGAAGTAGGCGAGGTCGGCGTAGACGCCGGGGTCGGAGACGTAGAGCAGGTCGGCGGAGCCGGAGGCGGCGAGGACCTTGAGGCCCTTGTTGTCCCGGGCGGCCTTGCGGAGCGTCTCGGAGGCCTTCTCGAAGCGGTCCTTGGCGTCGGTGACCTCCTTCGCCTTGAGGTCGGCGCCGAGGGAGTCGGCGAGTGCGGCGTAGCGTCCGATGACCTGGGTCAGGGAGACCTTGGTGACGTTGATGCCGATGGCGGGGGCGAAGCCGAGGATCTTCTTCCTGCTCTCCTCGGGGACGTACCAGAGCTCGGTGCCCTGGATCATGTTGGTGACGAGCAGTTCGGGGGAGAGGGCTGCGTACTTCTCGACGCTGAACTCGCCCCAGGCGTTGCCGAGGATGGTCACCTTGCCGATGTCGAGGTCGCCGGCCT
Source organism: Streptomyces sp. KLMMK (assembly GCF_036961605.1). Lineage (NCBI taxonomy): Bacteria > Bacillati > Actinomycetota > Actinomycetes > Kitasatosporales > Streptomycetaceae > Streptomyces > Streptomyces sp. KLMMK. The sequence continues at coordinate 6,027 of NZ_JBAMDC010000189.1, read as the reverse complement.
GGGGGTCGGGCTCGCCTCCCTTGCGGATGGTCGGGCCGAAGACGCCGACGCACTCGACGCCGAAGTCGTGCAGGGCCGCGGCGGTGCCGGTGAAGGCGACGACCTTCTTCGGGGTGCGATCGGCCCGGGCGGTCTCGCCGCGGTCGTCCCGGAAACTCCACGGGCCCGAAGCGGAATCTGAGTCCCCGTCCGAGGAGCCCTTCGAGCCGCCCCCGCAGGCCGTCACGAGGGCACCTGCGCCGAGGGCGCCGCCCGCGGCCAGCAGACCGCGGCGGGACATGAAGGAGCTGGTGGAGGTGCGGGGGGTGCTCATGGTGGTGCGCTTCTCTCAAGAATGAGGCAAGAACGAGGGGAGTTAAGGGTAGGCTAACCTAAGGGTCGTGTTGGTTGACAGTCCCCCCGAGCCCCCGGCGGACACCGGTCCGCAGCCGCCGCGGATACCCCCGGCAAGCCGTAAGCGGAATGCTGCGCGGGCGGCCGGGCTGCTCGCGGCGACCGGTCTGCTGCTGCTCGTCGCCGTCGGGAGCATCGCCGTCGGCGCCAAGCCGCTGCCGCTGGACCAGGTCTGGCACGGCCTGTTCGACGACGCGCACGGCGAGGCCGGCGTCATCGTGCGCGAGGTGCGGCTGCCCCGTACGCTGCTCGGCCTGCTCGCCGGCGTCGCCCTCGGGCTCGCCGGCGCCGTGATGCAGGCCCTCACCCGCAACCCGCTCGCCGAACCCGGCATCCTCGGCGTCAACGCGGGCGCCGCGGCGGCCGTCGTATCCGCCATCACCTTCCTCGGCGTCAGCTCGGCAGGCGGCTACGTGTGGTTCGCCCTCGCCGGTGCGGCCGTCGTCTCCGTCGTGGTCCACGTCCTCGGCGGCAGCCGCGGCGCCACGCCCGTACGGCTCGCCCTGGCCGGCACCGCCGCGACGTACGCGCTCTACGGCTACGTCAACTCCGTCCAGCTGATGGACTCCGCCGCGCTCGACCGGATGCGCTTCTGGACCGTCGGCTCCCTCGCCTCCGCCACCGCGGACGTTATCCGGCAGGTCCTGCCCTTCATCGCCGCCGGCGTGCTGCTGGCCCTCGCCCTCGCCCGGCCCCTGAACGCCATGGCGCTCGGCGACGACAGCGCCCGCGCGCTCGGCACCCGGCCCGCCCGCACCCGCGTCCTCGCGATGGCCGCCGTCACCCTGCTGTGCGGCGCCGCGACCGCCGCCTGCGGGCCCATCGTCTTCATCGGCCTGATCGTCCCGCACCTCGTGCGCGCCCTCACCGGCCCCGACCAGCGCTGGATCCTGCCGTACGCGGCCGTCCTGTCGCCTGTGCTGCTGCTCGGCGCGGACATCGCCGGGCGGGTCGTCGCCCGGCCCGGGGAGCTCCAGGCCGGCATCGTCACCGCCGTCGTCGGCGGGCCCGTCTTCATCCACCTCGTACGGCGCCGGAGGGTGGCCCAGCAGTGAGCTCGCCCGCACGAACGACACCGACGGCACCGACGGCACCGACCACATCGGCGACGCGGACGCTGCGCACGGCGCGCACGATGCGGACCATCCGCACCGGCGGCGGGCTCTCCCTGCGCGTCGACGCCCGCGCCGGCCTCGTCGTCCTGCTGCTCCTGGCCGTCGCGGCGGCCGCCTCCGTGGCCCTCATCGCCACCGGCGACTTCCCCATGTCACCCGCCGACGTCCTGCGGACGCTCGCCGGCGGCGGCACCCCCGCACAGGACATCGTCGTCCACGACCTGCGCCTGCCCCGCGTCCTGGTGGGCCTGCTCGCGGGCGCCGCTCTCGGGTCGGCGGGCGCGGTCTTCCAGTCCGTCTCCCGCAACCCGCTGGGCAGCCCGGACGTGATCGGCTTCGGCCAGGGATCCGCGGCCGGTGCGCTCGTCGTCATCGTCCTCTTCCACGGCGACCCCTTCGCCGTGGCGGCCGGCGCCGTCGCCGGCGGCATCGGCACCGGCCTCGCGGTCTACCTGCTGGCCTGGAAGAAGGGCATCAACGGCTACCGCCTCGTGCTCGTCGGCATCGGCGCCGCCGCCGTCCTCACCGGCCTGCGCGACTACCTGATGACCAAGGCGGACCTCGTCGACGCCACCCGCTCCATGATCTGGATGGTCGGCTCGCTCAACGGCCGCGACTGGGCACAGGTGTGGCCGCTGCTGTGCGCGGTCGCCGTGCTCCTGCCGGCCGTCCTCGGGCACGGGCGGGCCCTGCGCATGCTGGAGATGGGCGACGACGCCGCCCACGCCCTCGGAGTGCGCGCCGAGCGCACCCGGCTCGTGGTGATGGCCTGCGCCGTGCTGCTCACCGCCGCCGCGACGGCCGCCGCCGGGCCCGTAGGGTTCGTGGCCCTCGCCGCGCCGCAGCTCGCGCGCCGGCTGACCCGCGCCCCCGGCCCCAACCTGCTCGCCTCCGCGGTCATGGGCGCCACCCTGCTCGTCGGTGCCGACTGGGCCTCGCAGCGGCTCTTCGGCGCCGGCAAGCTGCCCGTCGGCGCGCTGACCGGGATGCTCGGTGGCTGCTATCTGCTGTGGCTGCTGTTCACGGAGCGCAAGGCAGGCCGGGTGTGAGCAGCGAACGCACAGCGGTCCGGGTGTGAGCAGCGCATCCCGTACGGCCTTCAGACCTTCAGCACGACGGAGACGACCCCTCACCAAGGAGACAGCACCATGAGCCGACTGACGGCCGAATCCGTCACGCTCGCCTACGACCAGCGGGTCATCGCCCAGAACCTCTCGGTCGCCATCCCCGACCGGTCGTTCACCGTCATCGTCGGCCCCAACGCCTGCGGCAAGTCGACCCTGCTGCGCGCCCTGGCCCGGATGCTCAAGCCCGCCGCCGGATCCGTCCTGCTCGACGGCGCCGCCATCGGCTCCTACCCGGCCAAGCAGGTCGCCCGCACGCTCGGGCTGCTCCCGCAGTCCTCCATCGCGCCCGACGGCATCACCGTCGGCGACCTCGTCGCCCGCGGCCGCTACCCCCACCAGGGTTTGCTGCGCCAGTGGTCGCGCGAGGACGAGCGGATCGTCACCGAGTCCATGGCCGCCACCGGCGTCGACGCCCTCGCCGAGCGGCACGTCGACGAGCTCTCCGGCGGCCAGCGCCAGCGGGTCTGGATCGCCATGGCCCTCGCCCAGCAGACCCCGCTGCTCCTGCTGGACGAGCCCACCACGTACCTCGACATCCAGCACCAGATCGAGGTGCTCGACCTGTGCGCCCAGCTCCACGAGGAGCAGGGCCGCACGCTCGTCGCCGTCCTCCACGACCTCAACCACGCCGCGCGCTACGCCACCCACCTGATCGCCATGCACGACGGCAGCGTCGTCGCCGAGGGCGCGCCGGGGGACATCGTCACCGCCGAGCTCGTGGAGCAGGTCTTCGGGCTGCGCTGCCAGGTCATCGACGACCCGGAGACGGGGACGCCGCTGGTGGTGCCGGCGGCACGCCGGTCCAGGGCGGCCGCCGCGCTGCGGAAGTGAGCGCGGCCGCGGCGGCGGCCGGAGCCGTGGCTACAGCAGGGACCGCAGCCGCAGGACGTCGCGCAGGCTCGCCTGGACCCTGACCCGGCCGGCGGCCCACGCCTTCGCGAAGTTCAGCCGGCCGTCCACCAGGGCCACCAGGTCGTCGCCCGCCGTCGTCAGCGCGATCTCCGCCCGCCGCTCGGGCGTGCCCTGCTGCGTCTCGACGTCCTGGATGTGCCCGCCCACGAGGTGGCCGGTGAAGGTCACGTCGAGATCGGTGATGTGGCAGCTGAGCGAGCGGTCGGGCGTGGCCGCGTCGCGGAGCTCGCCCTTCGCCCCCGCGAGGTTCTCCGCCAGTCTGTCGAGTGCGGCGCGGCACTCCTCGATCGTCGCCATCACCAGGGACGGTACCGCAGCAGGCCGCGTACGCCGCAGAGGCGCCGTTCCGGGGTAGCGTCGGAGCCATGAGCGATGCGATGACTCCTGCGGACCGGGAGGCTCCTGGGGCCCCGGAGGCGCTTGCGGACCTGGAGGCTCTTGCGGGTCCGGAGACGGCCGGGGCCGGCGGGACGGGCGGGCCCGGCCCGCTGCCGCTCGGCGTCGTGCGCACCCCGACCGGCGACCCCGCCGTCGACGCGCAGCTCGTCCGGCTGGCGGACGCCGACCACCTCGCCGCGAGCGGCCACCTGGAGGTGTACGAGGATGTACACCGGGGCCTGCGGGAGGCGCTGAGCGCGCTCGACCGGAGCCCCGGCCCGTCCGGGGCACCCGCGGCCCCGGGCGCCCCCGCTTCGTACGACACCAGGAGCTGAACCACCCGTGGCAGTGACCCGCCCGCGACGCAGCCGACTCGACGCCGAGCTCGTGCGCCGTAAACTCGCCCGCTCCCGCGAGCACGCGAGCCAGCTCATCGCGGCGGGCCGGGTGACCGTCGGCGGCGCCGTCGCGACCAAGGCGGCGACCCAGGTCGAGATCAGCGCCGCGGTCGTCGTCACCCAGGACGAGAACGACCCCGACTACGTCTCCCGCGGCGGCCACAAGCTCGCCGGCGCCCTCGCCGCCTTCGTCCCGCGCGGGCTGAAGGTCGAGGGCCGCCGCGCCCTCGACGCCGGGGCGTCCACCGGCGGCTTCACCGACGTCCTGCTGCGCGCCGGCGCCGCGCACGTCGTCGCCGTCGACGTCGGCTACGGGCAGCTCGCCTGGTCGCTGCAGAGCGACGAGCGGGTCACCGTGAAGGACCGCACGAACGTCCGCGAGCTGACGCCGGAGCAGATCGACGACGTCCCGGTCGACCTCGTCGTCGGCGACCTGTCGTTCATCCCGCTCGGGCTCGTCCTGCCCGCGCTGGTGCGCTGCGCCGCACCCGACGCCGACCTGGTGCTCATGGTCAAGCCGCAGTTCGAGGTCGGCAAGGAGCGGCTCGGCAGCGGCGGGGTCGTGCGCAGCACCCAGCTGCGGGCCGACGCGGTGCGCGCGGTCGCGGCCCGCGCCGCCGAGCTGGGGCTGGGCGTGCTCGGCGTGACCGCGAGCCCGCTGCCGGGGCCCTCGGGCAACGTCGAGTACTTTCTGTGGCTGCGCGCCGGAGCGCCCGAACTGGACCCGGCGGACGTTGACCGTGCAGTGGCGGAGGGGCCGCGTTGACGACTTCAGAAGCAGCATCAGAGGCAGCAGCACCGGCAGGGGCACAGGCAGCAACGGCGGCACAGGGGGGCTGCGGGATGGACGACGGAGGGAAGCGCACCGTCTTCCTGCTCGCGCACACGGGCCGCCCGGCGGCCATCCGCAGCGCCGAACTCGTCGTCCAGGGGCTGCTGCGCTGCGGCATCGGCGTGCGGGTCCTCGCCGAGGAGGCGGCCGACCTGCCGCTGCCGTCCGCGGTCGAGCTGGTCGAGGCCGGCCCCGACTGCTCGGAAGTCCTGGAGGGCTGCGAGCTCCTCGTCGTCCTCGGCGGCGACGGCACGCTGCTGCGCGGCGCGGAGTTCGCGCGGCGCTCCGGCGTGCCGATGCTGGGCGTGAACCTCGGCCGGGTCGGCTTCCTCGCCGAGGCCGAGCGGGACGACCTGGACAAGGTCGTGGACCGGGTGGTGACGCGGGAGTACGAGGTCGAGGAGCGGATGACGCTCGACGTCCTCGTGCGCACCGACGGGCACGTGGTGCACACCGACTGGGCGCTGAACGAGGCGTCCGTGGAGAAGGCCGCGCGCGAGCGGCTGCTGGAGGTCGTCACCGAGGTCGACGGGCGCCCGGTGTCGCGCTTCGGCGGCGACGGCGTCGTGTGCGCGACGCCCACCGGGTCGACGGCCTACGCGTTCTCGGCGGGCGGCCCGGTGGTGTGGCCGGAGGTGGAGGCGCTGCTGATGGTGCCGATCAGCGCCCACGCGCTGTTCGCCAAGCCGCTGGTCACCGCCCCGGACTCGGTCCTCGCGGTGGAGGTCCAGCCGCAGACCCCGAACGGGGTCCTGTGGTGCGACGGCCGGCGGACGGTGGAGCTGCCCGCGGGGGCGCGGGTGGAGGTGCGGCGGGGGGCGGTGCCGGTGCGCCTGGCGCGGCTGCACCACGCGTCCTTCACGGACCGCCTG
>NZ_JBAMDC010000188.1:0-12796 GCF_036961605.1 Streptomyces sp. KLMMK | reverse complement strand
TCGCGGGCCAGGCCGAAACGGGCGCGCAGTCCGGTGCGCTCGTCGGCGGCGACGGAGGCCGCGCCGGCGGTGACCGTCTCGTAGACGGCCAGGATGTCGGCGCCCACGCGGGACCAGTCGAAGCGGCGCACGTGCGCACGGCCGCGCTCGCTCAGGCCGGTCCGCAGCTCCTGGTCGCCCAGCAGCCGCACGGCCGCGGCGGCGAGCGCATCGGCGTCCTCGTTGGCGAAGAGCTCCCCGGCCGAGCCCTGATCGAGCACCTGGGCGAACGCGTCCAGGTCGCTGGCGAGGACGGGAGCGCCCGCCGACATCGCCTCGACCAGGATGATGCCGAAGGACTCCCCGCCCGTATTGGGGGCGACGTAGACGTCGACGCTGCGCAGCAGCCGCGCCTTGTCCTGGTCACTGACCATGCCGAGGAACTCGACGCGCTCGCGCATCTCCCGGGGCAGGCCCGCTACGGCCTCCTCCTCGTCGCCCCGCCCGGCCACCAGCAGCCGGGTGCCGGGGCACTCGGCGAAGATCTTCGGCAGGGCGCGCATCAGCACCGGCAGGCCCTTGCGCGGTTCGTCGATGCGGCCGATGAAGCCGATCGTCCCGCCCTGCCACTCCTCCTTGGGCTCGGCGCGGGCGAAGAAGTCCACGTCGACCCCGTTGGGGATGACCACGGCGTCGCCGCCGAGGTGCTCGACCAGCGTCCTGCGGGCGTATTCGCTGACCGCGATGCGCGCGCTGATCTTCTCCAGGGCGGGCTGGAGGATCGGATAGGCGGCGATCATCGCCCGGGAGCGCGGGTTGGAGGTGTGGAAGGTCGCCACGATCGGGCCCTGTGCGGCCCAGCAGGTCAGCAGACCCAGCGAGGGGGAGGTGGGCTCGTGGATGTGGATGACGTCGAAGTCGCCGTCGTGCAGCCAGCGCCGCACCCGTGCGGCCGACAGGAAGCCGAAGTTCAGCCGCGCCACGGAGCCGTTGTACGGGACCGGGACGGCCCGCCCGGCCGAGACCACGAAGGGCGGCAGCGGCGTCTCGTCGTCCGCGGGCGCCAGCACCGACACCTCGTGGCCGAGCCGGATGAGGTGCTCGGCCAGGTCGCGGATGTGGAACTGCACGCCGCCGGGCACGTCCCACGAGTAGGGGCAGACGATCCCGATCCTCATGCCTCGGTCCTCCGGTCGCTCTCGGCCCGGCCGGCACCCCGGCCGCCCGGTGCGCCCTGCGCGCCCTGCGTCTCCTGCGCCGGCCCGGCCGCCGCTCCGTCCGCTCCATCCGCTCCGCCGGAGGGCCGGTCCGGGCGCGGGTCGAGGTCGGCGAGCCACAGCCGCTGGAGCATGTGCCAGTCCTGCGGGTGCTCGGCGATGCCGGAGGCGAAGGCGTCGGCCATGCGCTGCGTCATCACCGTGGCCTTCTCGGCCCGGGTGCCCTGACCGGGCACCTCGATCGGGGCGTGCACCCGCCCCTGCATCACCGGCGAGCGGTCGTACCAGAGCGTCACGGGCATCAGCAGGGCCCCGGTCTGCACGGCCAGCATCGCCGGGCCGGCGGGCATCTTCGCGGCCTCGCCGAAGAACGTCACCTCTATCCCCGAGGAGGACAGGTCACGGTCGGCCACCAGGCACACCAGGCCCCCGGAGCGCAGCCGGCGTGCCAGCGTGCCGAAGGCGCTGCCGCCCGCGTGGGGCAGCACCTCCATGCCCAGCCCCTCGCGGTAGGCCACGAAGCGGTCGTAGAGCGTCTCGGGCTTCAGCCGCTCGGCCACCGTCGTGAAGGGCACCCCCAGGCGCGTGGTCACCCACGCCCCGGCGAGGTCGTAGTTGCCCATGTGGGGCAGCGCGATGACCACGCCGCGCCCGCTCGCCAGGCCCTCCTCCAGGTGGTGCAGGCCCTCCGGGGCGAAGGCCGTGCGGGTGCGCTCCGCGCTCCACGCCGGCAGCCGGAAGGACTCCATCCAGTAGCGCATGTACGAGCGCATGCCCGCCCGCGACAGCCGCGCCAGACGCTCGGGGGACGCATCCGGCAGCACGCGCGCCAGATTGGCCTCCAGCCGCAGCACGCTCTTGCCGCGCCGCCGCCACGCCGCATCGGCGATCTGCTGCCCCAGCCGGACGGCCACCGGCTCCGGCAGCTTCTTGACCGTGGCCCAGCCGAGCCCGTACAGCGCGTCGGTCAGCCGCTCCTTCACCCGTTGCCACCGCCCTGCGCCGCGGCGGCCCCGGCCGCGGCCTCCGCGGCCTCCGCCTCGGCGGATTCGCGGCGCACCGTCACCACCCGCTGGATCAGGGTGACCAGGCTGCCCACGGCCACGATCCACAGCGCCACCGGCAGCAGGTACTGGATGCCCGGCACGCCGAACTTGTGCAGGCCCGCCAGGCCGCACGCCACCAGCGAGATGACCAGCCGCTCGGCCCGTTCCACCAGACCGTTCACGTTCACCGGCAGGCCGATGCTCTCGCCGCGCGCCTTGGTGTACGAGACGACCTGGCCGCTGGCGAGGCAGAAGATCGACACCGCGCACAGCAGGGTGTCGTCACCACCGGCCGCGTACCACAGGGCGAGGCCGCCGAAGATCGCCGAATCGGCGACCCGGTCGAGCGTGGAGTCCAGGAAGGCGCCCCAGCGGCTGGAGCGGCCCAGCTGGCGGGCCATGTTGCCGTCCACCAGGTCCGAGAAGACGAACAGGGTGATGACGACCGTGCCCCAGAAGAACTCCCCCTGGGGGTAGAAGACCAGTGCGCCCGCCACCACACCACCGGTACCGATGAGGGTCACCGCGTCGGGGCTGACGCCGAGGCGGATGAGCAGGGCGGCGAACGGCGTGAGAACACGCGTGAAGAACGCACGCGCGTACTTGTTCAGCATGGCCTTCCCGGAGGGGTGTCGTATCGGGCCGCGTGGTCAGGAGGCCACCGGCTGGCCCATCGTAGCCAGGCACCCCCGGACAGCCGCGCACGCACCGCTCGCAGCGCGAGCACCGGTGCCCCCACCGCCCCCGGCGGCCCCCGCGCGGGGCGTACGGGCGCGCCTCCGTGTGCGACGTATGGACGCAGCGTTACCGCAGTGGAAAGCTCGACGTACCGCAGGTGTCGACCGGGAGGCGGGACACATGGGCGAGAAGACGGGCACGTACCCAGGGGCCGCGGGCAGAGCAGTATCGGCCGACCGGCCGAGCCACGTACGCAACGTGGTGCTGGTCGGCCACAGCGGCTCGGGAAAGACGACGCTGGTGGAGGCCCTCGCGCTGGCGACCGGCGCGGTCAACCGGGCCGGCCGCGTCGAGGACGGCGGCGCGCTGTCGGACTACGACGAGATCGAGCACCGCCAGCAGCGCTCGGTGCAGCTGTCGCTGGCCCCCGTCGAATGGGCCGGCATCAAGATCAATCTGCTGGACACCCCCGGCTACGCCGACTTCGTCGGGGAGCTCAGGGCCGGTCTGCGCGCAGCGGACGCGGCCCTTTTCGTCGTCTCGGCGGCCGAGGGCGCCGAGAACATCAACGGTGCCACCCGCATGGTCTGGGAGGAGTGCGCGGCCGTCGGCATGCCCCGCGCCATCGTCATCACCCATCTGGAGTCGGCCCGCTCCGACTTCGAAGAAATGACGGAGACCTGCCGCGCGGCCTTCGGCGGGGACTCCCCCGACGGCGTGCTGCCGCTCTACCTGCCGCTGCACGGGCCGGAGGGCCCCGACGGGCACCGCCCCGTCGCCGGCCTCATCGGCCTGCTCTCCCAGCACGTCTTCGACTACTCCTCCGGCGAGCGGGCCGAGGCCGCGCCCGGCCCCGAGCACCTGCCCCTCATCGAGGAGGCGCGCAACCGGCTCATCGAGGGCATCATCGCCGAGAGCGAGGACGAGACCCTCATGGACCGCTACCTCGGCGGCGAGGAGATCGACGTCAAGACCCTCGTCGAGGACCTGGAGCGCGCCGTGGCGCGCGGCAGCTTCCACCCCGTCCTCGCCGCGGCCCCCGCGGCCGAGGGCGCCAAACAGGGCCTGGGCACCGTCGAGCTCCTGGAGCTGATCACCGGCGGCTTCCCCACCCCCCTCGAACGCGAGGTCCCGGCCGTCACCACCCCCGACGGCCGCCCCCACGCGCCCGTGACCTGCGACCCCGCGGGCCCGCTCGCCGCCGAGGTGATCAAGACCTCCTCCGACCCCTACGTCGGCAGGATCTCCCTCGTCCGCATCTTCTCCGGCACCCTGCGCCCCGACGAGACCGTCCACGTCTCCGGCCACGGCCTGGAGGACCGCGGCCACGAGAGCCACGACGTCGACGAGCGCATCGGCGCCCTCTCCTCACCCTTCGGCAAACAGCAGCGGCCCCTCCCCCAGGCCATCGCCGGGGACATCGCCTGCGTCGCCAAGCTCAGCCGCGCCGAGACCGGCGACACCCTCTCCGCCAAGGGCGACCCCCTCCTCATGGAGCCCTGGCAGATGCCCGACCCGCTCCTGCCCGTGGCGATCCAGGCGCACAGCAAGCCCGACGAGGACAAGCTCTCCCAGGGCCTGTCCCGCCTCGTCGCCGAGGACCCCACCATGCGCCTGGAGCAGAACCAGCACACCCACCAGGTGGTCCTCTGGTGCCTGGGCGAAGCCCACCGCGACGTCGCCCTGGAACGGCTGCGCTCGCGCTACGGCGTCCAGGTCGACGTCGTGCCCCACAAGGTGTCGCTCCGCGAGACCTTCGGCACCAAGGCGGCCGGCCGCGGCCGGCACGTCAAGCAGTCCGGCGGCCACGGCCAGTACGCCATCTGCGAGATCGAGGTCGAACCGCTGCCCGGCGGCTCCGGCATCGAATTCGTCGACAAGGTCGTCGGCGGCGCCGTCCCCCGCCAGTTCATCCCCTCCGTGGAGAAGGGCGTCCGCGCCCAGGCCGCCCGCGGCATCGCCGCCGGCTACCCCCTGGTCGACATCCGGGTCACCCTCCTCGACGGCAAGGCGCACTCGGTCGACTCCTCCGACGCCGCTTTCCAGACCGCGGGCGCACTCGCCCTGCGCGAAGCCGCGGCCGAGGCCAGGATCCACCTCCTGGAACCCGTCGCCGAGATCGAGGTCCTGGTCTCCGACGACTACGTCGGCCCCGTGATGAGCGACCTGTCCGGGCGGCGCGGCCGCGTCATCGGAACCGAGCAGTCCGGCGCGGGCCGCACCCTGGTGCGCGCCGAGGTGCCCGAGATCGAGATCGGCCGCTACGCCGTCGACCTGCGCTCCCTGTCGCACGGCACCGGCCGGTTCACCCGCTCCTACGCCCGCCACGAACCGATGCCCCCTCAGGTCGCCGACCGGCTGCGGGAATCGGCCGGATCCGGAGGGTAACGGGCGCAATCCGCCCGCCTCGCACCATCCGGGGCGGGCGGCCTTCACGATCTCTGCGACAGCCGGCACCCCGCGCCGATACGCTGGGTCCGCGGACCAACACGTATGACGCGGGCGGTCGTCGGCATCCGTCGAAGGCCGCAGGACCGGACATGCGCGGCATTGGGGGCAGCAGTGGCAGCAGGGGATCCGTTCGACTTCAGTCCGGGGGCGCAGATCCCGCTCTCGGGCTCCTCGGGACAGACCGCGGCGACGCAGGCCCTCGCCTCCGCCGCCTACCGCGACGGACCGGCCGACCAGCTCCTCAAGGCCAACTCCGACTGGGCCAAGTCCGAGGTCAAACCGCCCCGCATATCGCTCTTCGAGCCCAACCTGGGCGAGGCCTTCGCCCGCGCCGTCCAGCTGCGCGTGCTCGGCGGCGGCCGCAAGCCCCTCATCCAGTCCTTCGGCCTCGACCCGCAGCCCGTCGTCGAGCACTGCCTCGCGGCCAACCGCATCCGCAAGCAGCGCGACGCCAGACTCACCCTGATCATGGGCGTCTGCGGGCTGCTCTTCCTGCCCGGCGTCCTGCTCTGGCTCGGCGTCTTCCAGCTCCGCCGCACCATCGCCGGCGCCCAGAACAAGCGCGCCGGCGCCCTCGGCACGGCCCTCCTCGTGGCCCTCGGCATCCTCGCCGTCATCCTCCTGGTGAAGCTGCCCTTCCACGGATTCTGGGCCTTCTACCTGCGCGCCATGATCATCGCCCCGCTCGTCGGCGGCTTCTGGGCCAAGACCGTCTGCGAGCGCACCGCCAAGGACCTCCGCGAGCGCTGGACGGGCCTGCTCTCCGGCGGCGGCGTCGGCGCCAAGATCCCCGAAGCCGTCCCCAAGAACCCCGGCGAGACCGCCGCCGAGCGGCTGCGCCAGTCCCTCGAGCGCCTCGCCGCCGAGCAGCAGAGCAATGTCGCCTTCTACGCCGGCACCAAGGGCATCCTCGGCATGGGCACCCGCTGGGGCAGCTGGCACCTCGCCGAGGAGCTCGTCCCGCTCGACCCCGGCAAGGAGATCAACCCCTTCCGCAGCTGGGACGTCGTCCGCGCCATCCACGACCAGCTGCACCTCCTGGAGCGCAGCCCCCTGCACACCGGCGGCTTCCCCGCCCCCTCCGTCGAGCACTGGGTCGTCTCGGACGTCGGCGAGGGCGCCGGCGCCGTCTCCCGCCCCGAAGGCACCGACGGCTTCCAGATAAGGGGCGCCGAACTCCAGAAGATCTGCAACGAGCAGCAGTTCGGCGCCGGCAGCCGGCACTACCTCGGCGTCCAGTTCGTCCTCTGGGACGGCCAGCTCGTCATCACCCTCCTGATCACCGTCACCGTCCTCCACAAGACCCTGCGCATCGAGGTCACCGGGCACGCCCTCGGCCCCGTCAGCGGCGTCTTCATGGGCAAGCCCGCCGCCCGCACCAAGACCACCCCCAAGACCATCAAATTCTGGGAGAACCGGACCAGGACCCTCTCCGTCGTCCCGCCCCGCGAGATCGTCCGCCTCGCCGCCCGCGCCCCCCTCACCTGGTACCCCCCACTCCTGGAGTACTGGGGCGGCAAGCTCGTCCTGCCCGAGCCCTTCGGCCTGCGCCACGCCTGGGCCGAGAAGCCCTGGCGGCACCGCTTCATGGCCGACGACGCCCTGCGCGCCACCACCCCCGTCCTGCGCGTGGTGCACGAGGCCGCCCTGCGCGTCCTCAAGGAGCACGGCGTGAACACCGACCGCTTCAACAGCCGCGCCATGTCCCTCAGCGGCGCCGTCCAGGACGCCAAGCCGGGCGCGGCGGACGTCTACAACGCCTGACGGCGTCCGCCCACCGCGCCTGACCGGCCGTCACTCGCCGGGTCTCACCGGAAGATTCCGGTGTGGCCCAGCGAGTACCGGCCCGGCTGCGGGTACACCGCGAGGCCGTGCGGCCCCGCCCCGACCGGGATCTTGGCGATCTGGTGCCCGTCCCGGGTGTCGATGGCGTACACCTCCGAGTCGTAACGCCCCGACAGCCACAGCACGTTGCCGTCCGCCGACACCCCTCCCATGTCCGGGCTCCCGCCCTCCGGCAGCTCCCACTTCTTCACCAGCTTGCGGCTCGGCAGGTCCAGCACCGAGACCGAGCCCTCGCCCCGGTTGGAGATGTACATCGACTTCGAGTCCCGGCTCACGTACAGCCCGTGCGCGCCCTTGCCCGTCGGCATCAGCCACGGCTCGGTGAACTTGTCACCGTCCAGCACCCACACCCCGTCCGCCATCATGTCGGCGACGTACCAGGTCTTGCCGTCGGAGGCGATCTTCACGTCCTGCGGCATCGCGCCCTCGAACGGCAGCTTCTGCTGGCCGATCACCTTCATCTTCGCCGTGTCGACCTTCAGCAGCTCGCCCGAGAACTCGCACGAGACGATGAAGTACTTCCCGTCCGGCGAGAAGTCCGCATGGTTCACCCCCTTGCACGACACCGGCTCCGTCTTCTTCCGCTTCATGGTCTGGGCGTCCCGGAACACCAGCTCCCGGTCCATCGACGCCATCACCACCGCGTACTTGCCGTCCGGCGTGAAGTAGAGGTTGTACGGGTCGTGGACGTCGACCGTCCGCCCCTTCTTCCCCGTGGCCGGGTCGATCGCCGTCAGCGTGTGACCGCGGTCGTTGTTCACCCACAGCGTCTTCATGTCCCACGACGGCACCACGTGCTGCGGCTGGTTGCCCACCGGGATCGTCTCGATCACCTTGTACGTCTTCGGGTCGATCACGCTCACCGTGTTCGACTCCGTGTTGGGCACGTACACCCGCGACGGGAAGTCCTTCACCACCGGCGACAGCTGATTGGGCCGGTCCGCCGCGTACAGGTCGTTCGGATCCAGCAGCGGCGGCATACCGGGCAGCCCCGCGGCCGGCGCGGCACCCCGGCGCTCCCCCTGCTGCTGCCCGTCCTTGTGGGGCGCGCGGTCGGCGGCCTCCGTACCGGAGTCCCCTCCGCATCCGGAGGCCAGCAGGGCGCAGGCGGCGGCGAACAACACGGCACGGTGCACCCCGCGCAGACGCGGCCGGCGCAGAGAGCTCGGGAACGAGGAGAACTGGTTCATCAGGTCAGCAGCTCCGTTGTCGTCACCGCGCGCAGACCGCGGCGGTGCAGGCCGTCGAGGATCGCGGGCAGCGCGGCCACGGTGCCCGCGTGCCCGAAGTGCAGGCTCACCACCGAACCGGGCCGCACCGCCTTCAGCACGGTGCGCCGGACCGCCTCCGGCCCGGGATCGGTGAAGTCCAGGGAGTCCACGTCGTAGGAGAGGACGTGCGGATAGCCGGCCTGGCGGGCCAGCCGGGCCACCTGCTCGGTGGCGAGCCGCGCCCGCGAGGGCCGGAACCAGCGGCCGATCCCGCCCGTCAGCCGCCGCAGCCGCTCCGCGCACTCGGTGATCTCCGCGGAGGCCGCGGCCGCGGGCATCGTGCAGATGTCGAGGTGGTGCATCGTGTGATTGCCCAGCTCGTGGCCGCCGTCGAGGATCCGCCGTGCGAGCTGCGGATAGGCCTCCAGCCAGGTGCCCACGGCGAGCACGGTCACCCGTGCCCCGGCCCGCTCCGCCTCCCCCAGCAGCCCGGTGATGGGCTTCGGATCGCCCTGGCCGTGGAAAGTCAGCGCCACGTCCTTGCCGGTACGGGGGCCGTGCTCGATCTGGGCGGGGAGCCCCGGCGGGAGCGGGGCTAGCGTGAGCGCGGGGGGCTTCGACACCGACGGCGCCCCGGACGCCGCGGGCTTCTTCGAGGCGCCCGGCTCACGGGATGCACCCGGCTTGGTGGACGCACCCGGCCCGGCGGAGTGCTCGGCCGCCGCGCCGGCCCGTCCGGACGGATCCGCCGCCCGGGCCCCCGCCTCACCGTCCGACCGGCCGCAGCCCACGCCGGCGGCCCCGGCGAGGGCTCCGCCGGCGGCCGCGCGCAGCACGGTGCGGCGGTGAAGGAAGGTCACCGCACCATTAGAACTTCTTTTAATTAAGACTTTGGGACATTTGCCCGTTTTTCTCTGACGCGTGTCCTCAGGCGTCCGGCCAGACGTCCGCGAGCATCTTGCGGGTGTCCGCCAGCAGTTGGGGGAGGATCTTGGTCCGGCCGATGACGGGCATGAAATTGGTGTCGCCGCCCCAGCGGGGGACGATGTGCTGGTGCAGGTGGGCGGCGATGCCTGCGCCGGCGGTGTCGCCCTGGTTCATGCCCACGTTGAATCCATGGGCCCCGGAAGCCGTCCGCAGTGCGGTCATGGCCCGCTTGGTGAAGTCGGCCAGCTCGGCGGTCTCGGCGAGGTCGAGCTCGGTGTAGTCGGCGACGTGCCGGAACGGCACGACCATGAGGTGGCCGCCGTTGTAGGGGTACAGGTTCAGCACGGCGTAGACACGCTCACCCCGGGCGATGATCAGCCCGTCCTCGTCGCTCTTCTCCGGAATCGAGCAGAACGGGCAGCCGTCGTCGGCCCCCGGGCCGCTCGGCTTGTTCTCGCCTTGGATGTACGCCATCCGGTGGGGCGTCCACAGGCGCTGGAACGCGTCCGGCGCCCCGACTCCGATCTGCTGCTCCGGCTCACTCGTCATGCTGTGCAGCATATGCGCCCGGGAGGATGCGGATGCAGAGAGGGGCGGCCCTGATGGGCCGCCCCTTTAGCCCCGCGGGTGCGGGGACCACGTCACACCTGTACGCGACGCTCCACCACGTCGACGAGCTTCGCCAGCGCCTGCTCGCGCGGGATGCCGTTCTCCTGCGAACCGTCGCGGTAGCGGAAGGACACCGTACCGGCCGCCATGTCCTCGTCACCGACGATGATCATGAACGGAACCTTGAGCTTCTGGTGGTTGCGGATCTTCTTCTGCATGCGGTCCGAGGAGGCGTCCACCTCGACCCGCAGGCCCTTCTTCTTCGCGTCGGCCGCGAACTCCTGCAGGTACTCGACGTGGGCGTCGCCGATCGGGATGCCGACCGCCTGCACCGGGGCCAGCCACGCCGGGAACGCACCCGCGTAGTGCTCCAGGAGCACCGCGAAGAAGCGCTCGATCGAGCCGAACAGCGCACGGTGGATCATGACCGGCTGCTGGCGCGAGCCGTCCGCCGAGGTGTACTGCAGGTCGAAGCGCTCCGGCAGGTTGAAGTCGAGCTGGATGGTCGACATCTGCCAGGTGCGGCCGATCGCGTCCTTGGCCTGGACGGAGATCTTCGGGCCGTAGAAGGCCGCGCCGCCCGGGTCGGCGACGAGCTCCAGGCCCTGCTTCTCGGCCACCTTGCGCAGCGTCTCGGTGGCCTCCTCCCAGGCCTCGTCCGAGCCGACGAACTTCTCCGGGTCCTTGGTGGAGAGCTCCAGGTAGAAGTCGTTCAGACCGTAGTCGCGCAGCAGGTCCAGGACGAAGGTGAGGGTGCGGTCCAGCTCCTCGCCCATCTGCTCACGGGTGCAGTAGATGTGCGCGTCGTCCTGCGTGAAGCCGCGGGCGCGGGTGAGGCCGTGCACGACGCCCGACTTCTCGTACCGGTACACGGTGCCGAACTCGAACAGCCGCAGCGGCAGCTCGCGGTACGAGCGTCCCCGGGCGTCGAAGATCAGGTTGTGCATCGGGCAGTTCATGGGCTTGAGGTAGTAGTCCACGCCCTCGTCGAGCTGCATGGGCGGGTACATGCCGTCGGCGTACCAGTCCAGGTGGCCCGAGGTCTCGAAGAGCTTCCCCTTGGTGGCGTGGGGGGTGTAGACGAACTCGTACCCCTCTTCCTCGTGCCGCTTGCGGGAGTAGTCCTCCATGACCCGGCGGATGATGCCGCCCTTGGGGTGGAAGACGGCCAGGCCCGAGCCGATCTGCTCCGGGATGGAGAAGAGGTCGAGCTCCGAGCCGAGGCGGCGGTGGTCGCGCTTCTCGGCCTCGGCCAGGAAGTCCAGGTGCGCCTTCAGCTCGTCCTTCGACGGCCACGCGGTGCCGTAGATGCGCTGGAGCATGGGGTTCTTCTCGCTGCCGCGCCAGTACGCGGCGGCGTTGCGCATGAGCTTGAACGCCGGGATGAGGCGGGTGGTCGGCAGGTGCGGACCGCGGCAGAGGTCCTTCCAGCACAGCTCGCCGGTCTTCGGGTCCAGGTTGTCGTAGATCGTCAGCTCGCCGGCGCCGACCTCGACGTCCGCGCCGTCGTCGTGCGAGGCGGAACCCTTGAGGCCGATCAGCTCCAGCTTGTACGGCTCGGCCGCGAGCTCGTCGCGGGCCTCCTCGTCGGTGACGACGCGGCGCGAGAAGCGCTGGCCACGCTTCTGGATCTCCTGCATCTTCTTCTCGATGGCCTTGAGGTCATCGGGGGTGAAGGGCTTCTCGACGTCGAAGTCGTAGTAGAAGCCGTCCTTGACCGGCGGGCCGATGCCCAGCTTGGCCTCGGGGAAGAGCTCCTGCACGGCCTGGGCCATGACGTGCGCGGTCGAGTGGCGCAGGATGTCGAGGCCGTCCTTGGAGGAGACCTCGACGGCCTCGATCTCCTCGCCGTCGGCGACGACGTACGCGAGGTCCTTGAGCTCGCCCGCAACGCGCGCGGCGACGATGGTGCGCTCACCCGAGAAGAGCTCGGCGGCCGTAGTGCCCGTCGTCACCACGCGCTCTTCCCGCTCGGAATCGCGTTGGATGATCACACGGACGTCTGACACCGGTCTCTCCTGACGTATGGGTCGCCGCAGCGGTCACTGCGCGCCTGAATCGTACCGAGAGCCGCAGCCTGGTCGCGAAACGGTTTACCGGGCGGCCGGGGAGAGGCGCGGTTTCATTCGCCGCCGCACGCCTCCTCGAAGAAGTCGATGTTCTCGTGCAGCGACTTCAGCAGGCGGTCCCGCTCGCCGTCGTCGACCCGTACGGGCATGACGTCGCGGGCATCGGCAAGGCGCCGGAAGCCGCCCCTGCTCTCCAGGCGGCCGCTCATGCGGACGGGCATGCCGAGGAGGTGGGCGTGGCCGGCGATCCGGTAGTCGTCCTCGTCGAGGGTGGCGCGGACCTGGGGCACGTCCGCGCCGGCGAGGATCCTCAGCCGTACGGTTCCGGGCCCGCCCCGGTCCTCGCGGCGCATGCGGACGACCACTCCGGTGAGCTGCACGGCGACGGGCGGCTCGTCCCGGATGTAGCGGGCCCCGGCCTCGCGGAGCACGGGGAGGTCGCCGGGGGCGAACGCGACCGGCTCGGGGCGGGCGGCGAAGCCGTCGGGCGGGCCCGCCGCGGGGGCCCAGTGCAGGCTGATGCGGATGCCCTGGGAGCCGCGGACGAGTGCGCCGATCGCTTCGGTCAGCTCCTGGCAGACGCCCGCCTCGACGGCCGGCCCGAAGGCGTCGGGCGCGCCGGTGGCCCGCTGGCGGTCGGTGGCGTCGCGGGCGGCGTAGAGGGCGCGCAGGAGTGCGGTGGTGACGGGCCTGCCGTCGGGGCCGGGAGCCACGCCCGTGCCGACGGGCAGGAAGGTGGTCAGCTCCCGGGCGCCCGCGGCGGT
>NZ_JBAMDC010000187.1:0-12845 GCF_036961605.1 Streptomyces sp. KLMMK | reverse complement strand
CGCCGGTAGTTTCTTTCAGTTTGCTGCTCACCTTTTGAAAGGTATTTTCAGGGTGGTGAGCCGTCAACCGCCCCTGTCCGGGACAATGGACCGTATGGAGCTCGAACAAACGCTGCACACGGCGCGTGCCCTGATCCTCGCCGACCTGGTTGCGGGTGATGTGGCGGAGGCCGACGTCGTCTCGCTCGTCGAGGACGCGGTGGCGCAGCGGCGCTGGTGGGTCGAGCAATGGCCGGAAGGCGCCGGGTTCGTGGTCGGGCTGATAGCCCAGGACGTCCAGGACGCCCTGCTGGAGCGGTACGGCCGCTGGCCGCTGTGCCCGCTCTGCACCCGGTCCGGTGATCTGCACGCCCTGGAGGTCGAGCCGGAGCTGGGGCCCGACCCGCACTGGGCCTGCACCAAGCAGACGGTCCTGGTCGCGCCCGTCGGCTCGCTCGCCGGTGCCCTGCGGTGAGGCGCCGCCGATGACGCTCTACATCGACCCGCCCGTCTGGCCCGGGCACGGCCGTATGTGGTCCCACCTGATCAGCGATGTGTCGTACGACGAACTGCACGCGTTCGCCGCGCGGCTCGGCGCGCCCGCGCGCGCGTTCGACCGCGATCACTACGACGTGCCGTCGACGTCCTACGGGGACGCCGTGCGGCTGGGTGCGGTGGAGGCGAGCAGCAAGGAGCTGGTGCGGCTGCTGGTGGGCGCGGGGTTGCGGCGGCCGAAGCACGAGCGGCCGTAGTCCTCCGTGCGGCCGTCATCCGTGCGGCCGTAGTCCGTGCGGCCGTAGCCCGTGCTGGCGTGGTCCGTGCAGGTGCGCGGTCAGCCGGTTCAGCCGGTCAGCAGGTCCAGTTCGGTGGTGAGGTTGTGGCGCGCGACCGCCTCCCAGCGGTCGTAGCCCAGCGGCGTGCGGAAGAGCCGCGGCAGGCCCAGGAGCTGCCGCAGCACGGCCGAGCGCCCCTCGCGGAAGGCCGCGTCGGGCACGAAGGCGTACTCCTCGCGGACGGCGGCGGCGTAGGCCGCGTACTCCTGCGGGGAGCCCGCGAGCACGGCCAGGTCGGCGTCGGAGAGCACTTCGCCGTCCCGGTCGCCGGCCCCCGGGGCGTGGCCGGCGGTCAGCCGTACGAGCCGGGCGACCTCGGCCGTGCGGGCGGCGCCGATGCCCAGCTCGGGCAGGGCGCGCTCGGCCAGATGGGCGCTGCGCTCCTCGTTCTCGGAGCGGTCGGGGCGGTAGACCGCGTCGTGGAACCAGGCGGCGAGGCGTACGGCGTCCGGGTCGTCGGCGTGCGCGGCCAGCTCCTCGACCCGGTCCAGGACCGCCACCAGGTGATCGACGGTGTGGTAGCGGCGCTGCGGCTCCGACCAGCGGCGCAGCAGGTCGTCGGCGTACGGGCCGGGGTCCGGGGACGTCGCGCCGCCGCGGGCGCGGTCGACGGCCTCCTGCCAGCGGATGCGCAGGGCGGGGCCGGACGGGTGCTCGGTCGTAGCTGCCATGGGGCCAATTGTGGGGCACCGCTTTTGGCGCGGGGCCCCCGTATGGCAGGCTGTGCAATATGTCTAGACCAATTCTTGAGGTGATCGCGCTCGGTCCGCGGGACGCGGTGGCGGCGCAGGACGGCGGGGCGGACCGCCTCGAACTGGTCACCGACATGGCCGCGGACGGCCTCACCCCGCCCCTGGAGACCTTCACCGCCGTGCGGGACGCCGTCCGCATCCCCGTGCGCGTCATGCTGCGCGCCGCCGACGGCTTCTCCGCGGGCGACGCGGCGGCCCTGGACGCCCTGTGCGACCGGGCCCGCGCGCTGGCCGCGGAAGGCGCCTCCGAGTTCGTCCTCGGCTTCCTCACCGACGACGGCCGCGCCGACCTCACGGCCGTCGCCGCGCTCGCCGACGCGATCGGGCCGCGGGCGCGCTGGACGTTCCACCGGGCCATCGACCGGGCGGCCGACCGCGACGCCCTGCGCAAGCAGCTCGCCGACCTGCCCGGCCTCGACACCTACCTGACGGCGGGGTCCGCCTCCGGGGTCGACGACGGCCTCGCCACGCTCGTCGCGGAGGCGGGGCGGGCCGACGACCCCGGCTACGAGCCGCGGATCATGGTCGGCGGCGGGCTGCAGCTCAAGCATCTGCCGGTGCTGCGCGGGGCCGGGATCTCCGCCTTCCACATCGGCGGTGCCGCTCGGCCGGACGGGTGGGGCGGGCCGGTGGACGCCGGCGCGGTGCGGACGTGGCGGGAGGCGCTGGACGCGTAGGGCGTTCCGGGGCCCCGCCCCGGCCCCGGGCCTCAAACGCCGGACGGGCTGGACTCCTGCCGGGCCCGGTTCCCGGCTGCGGGCCCGGCCGGGGTCCGCGTGCGGCCTGCCCCCGCAGCCGCGGCGGCCGTCGCGGCCGGCCTCGTCGTCCCTGCCGCCATCCCCAGCGCCACCAGCGCCAGCGCCGACGCCCCCAGCGGGAACCAGCGCTCTCCCAGGAGTGCCATCGCCAGGCTGCCCGTCCCGCCGCCCGCGGCCATGCCCAGGTACAGCGCGCTGCTGTTGAGGGAGAGCAGCAGCGGCGCGTCGGCGGGGCGCAGGGAGGCCAGGCGGTGGGGCTGGGCCACCGAGATCGACCAGCCCGCGAGCGGCACCGCCAGCGCGTAGACGAGCGCGCCCGTCATCGTCCGGCCCAGCCACGGCAGTGCCGCGAAGAACACCGCCGAGACCACGCTGCCGGCCAGCAGGACCTTGCGGACGCCCCAGCGGTCCACGACGTGGCCGCCGAGCCAGCTGCCCGCGACCGAGGCGACGCCCGTCGCCAGCAGGATGGTGCTGAGCCGGTCCGCGTCGCCTCCCGTCGCCGGGTGGACGGCCGTGCCCAGGTAGATGTAGACGGACTGGAACGCCATGAAGAAGGCGAACGTCGTCGCCGCGGCGGCCAGGACGCGCCCGTCGCGCAGCGGGGAGAGCCGCTCCCGCAGGCCCACCGCCTGGGCGGGCGCGGGCAGTTCGCGGAGGAAGGCGGCCAGGCCCAGCAGGGCCACGGCGCCGAGCGCGGTGACGAGCCACATGGTCAGCCGCCAGTCCGCCCGGCCCACGTAGGTGCCGAGCGGCACCCCCAGGGCCGTGGCCACGGTCATCCCGCCGAGGACGGTCGCGATGGCCCGGCCGCGCCGCTCCGGCGGGACGAGGGTGGTGGCGGCCGCGCTGGCGTTCGGGCTGTAGAGGGCGGCTCCGGCGGCGGCCAGGACGCGCGTCGCGAGGAGCGTCGGATAGTCGGGCGCGAGGGCGCTCAGGGCGTTCGCCGCGGTGAACACGGCGAGTGCCGTCAGCAGCAGGCGGCGGCGCGGCCAGCGGGCGGTCGCGGCGGCCAGGACCGGGGCGAGCAGCGCGTATGCGAGCGCGAAGACCGTCACCACCTGGCCGGCCGCCAGGACGGAGACGCCGAGGTCGTCGGCGACCCGGCCGAGGATGCCGGCCATGACCATGGTGTCGGTGCCCACGGCGAAGGTGCCGAGGGCGAGCAGGAGTAGTCGCAGACGCACAGGATCCCCCCGAGATCAATCGTTGGATGCTCGTCAAACAATTGGGGACGGGTGGATAATTGTCAAACAGTTGTCGGGGGCGAGGAGGGAAGAGCACATGCCGGAGGAGTGGCTGCCGCAGCCCGCGACCGAGGACATCCAGCTGGTCAGGGTGCTGCACGCGCTCGGCGACCCGGTGCGCCTGCAGCTCCTGTCGGTGTACTTG
This sequence comes from Streptomyces sp. KLMMK, assembly GCF_036961605.1. Lineage (NCBI taxonomy): Bacteria > Bacillati > Actinomycetota > Actinomycetes > Kitasatosporales > Streptomycetaceae > Streptomyces > Streptomyces sp. KLMMK. The sequence goes on along the minus strand of NZ_JBAMDC010000187.1, from coordinate 9,131 downwards.
AGGGGGCAGGAGTTCGCCTGCGACCTGAGCGGGCTCGGCCTCGACCACCTGCACAAGTCCACGGTGTCGCACCACATGAAGGTCCTGCGCGAGGCGGGGGTGACCTCGACGCGCGTCTCCGGCCGCAACCGCTTCGTGCAGCTGCGGCGGGGGGATCTCGACAAGCGGTTCCCCGGGCTGCTGGACGCCCTGCTCAGGGGGCTGGAGCCGGAGGGGGAGGCCCCGTAAGGACTCCCGGGCAGCCGCGTAAGCCCTCCCGGGCAGCCGCGTAAGGCCTCCCGGGCAGCCGCGTAAGGCCTCCCGGGCGCGGGTCCTCCGTGTGCAGGGGTTACTCCGGTGCGTGCAGGGGCTGCGTCAACTGCCCCGGCAGCGGCTCCGCGTGAAGCACCGTCAGCCCCGACACCGCTCGCGTCAGCGCCACGTACAGCCGCCGCAGCCCCGTCCGCTCGTCCGGCTCGCCGGCGACGACCGCAGCCGGCTCGTCCAGGACCACGTAGTCGTACTCCAGGCCCTTCGCCAGCGAGGCCGGCACCAGCGTCAGGCGGGCCTCCGCTGTCGTCTCCTCGCCCGGGGCCAGGTACGGCAGGCCCGCCTCCGTCAGGAGCGCGCCCAGCGCCCCGATCCGCGCGTCCGCCGCGATCAGGCCGGTCGACCCCTCCCGCTCCAGCGACTCCCGGCACGCGGCCACGACCGCCGCGTCCAGCTCCCCGCCGGACACCGCGCGCACCGCGAAGTCGCCCGCCGCCTCACGGACGGACGTCGCCTCGGCCAGGCCGGGGGCGATGGCGGGCAGCAGCCGCGACGCGTAGGCGATCACCTCGCGCGGCACGCGGAAGCCCTGCGTGAGCTCCTCCACCGCCGCCTCCGGCTTGCCGAGGTGCGTGAGCGCCTCCTGCCAGCTGGCCGTCGCCCACGGCGTCGTGCCCTGCGCGAGGTCGCCCAGGATCGTCGCGGAACCGGTCGTGCAGCGCCGGCCCACTGCGCGGTACTGCATGGGGGAGAGGTCCTGGGCCTCGTCCAGGACCACATGGCCCAGCGACGGCGTCCGCGCCACCAGGTCCGCCGCCTCGTCGATCAGGACCGCGTCCGCCGCCGACCACTTCGCCGACTTCACGCCGCGCGCCGGCTTCGCCCACAGGATCTCCGCCTGCTCCTCCGCCGAGAGCACCCCGTCCGCGTGCTCCGCCAGGAACTCCGCGTCGGACAGCAGCCGCAGCACCAGCTTCACCGGATCGACCGCGGGCCACACCGCCTTCACGGCGGCCTTCACGGCGGCGTTGCGCGCGACCGCGTCCTGCACCCGGTCGTCCGGCGCCTCGCCCGCCTGCTCCATGCGCACCAGCACGGCGTGCGCGATCCGCTGCGGCAGGGCCTCGCGGGCGGCGCCGTAGCGGATGTCGCGGCCGAGCAGCTCGCGGACGATCTCCTCGATCTCGTACGCGGGCACCCGCCACCGCCGCGAGCCGCGCACGACGACCACGGACTCCTCCGGCATCGTCACCCCGGAGCGCACCGCGCGCCGCAGCACCTCCGCCATGCGGGCGTCGCCCTTGATGCGGGCCGCCTCCGCGCGGTCCGTGCCGCGCACCTCCACGTGCGCGACGAGGTCGTCGACCGTCGCCTGCGCCACGTTCAACTCGCCCAGCGCGGGCAGGACTTGCTCGATGTAGTGCAGGAACGACCGGTTCGGGCCGATGACCAGTGTGCCCGTGCGGGCGAGGCGCTCGCGGTGCGCGTAGAGCAGATAGGCCACGCGGTGCAGGCCGACCGCCGTCTTCCCGGTGCCGGGAGCCCCCTGGACGCACACCGTGCCGCCGATCCCCGCACGGACGATCTCGTCCTGCTCCGGCTGGATCGTGGCCACGATGTCCCGCATGGGGCCCACGCGCGGCCGCTCGATCTCCGCCTGCAGGAGCTGGCTGGCCCGGTCGGCGGTGGACGCGTCGGTGAGGTCCTCGTCCTCGTACGCGGTGAGTTCGCCGCCCGTGTAGCCGAAGCGGCGGCGCATCCGCACGTCCATCGGCTCCTTCTTGGACGCCCGGTAGAACGGCTGCGAGACGGGCGCGCGCCAGTCGATCACCATCGGGTCGCCGTCCGCGTCGTGCACGTGCCGGCGGCCGATGTAGAACTGCTCGCCCTCCGCGCCCTCGGCCTGCTCCGCGCCCGGCGCGTGCGTGTAGTCCAGGCGCCCGAAGAACAGCGGGGTGTGCGCGAGGTCGGCCAGCGCCGTGATGCGGTCCTCGATCTGCCGCTCCAGGACTGCGGCGTTGACCCAGTTCGCGGTGACGTCCTTGATGTCCAGGGCCTCGACGTCCTCCCTCATCGCGCGCAGGGCGGCGCGGGAGGAGGAGAGGTGGGTGCGCTCCCGCTCCAGGGGGTCGTTCGCGTGGGTGGTCACTTGCGGCGCGGGCACGGCAGAGCCTCCAGACGTACGGGGGACGATCGGAAGCCGCCGGTTTCCGTCCGGTCGGCGGCCGCGCTCCGTGCGGCGGCGGGCGCTGCGGGAGGCGGGCGGGAAGGGAAGATTGTAGTCAGCGGGCCGGGGGCGCGCGAGCGTTTTTCCCGCGCCCCGGAGTCGCCCCGGGGCCCCTCCCGAGGGCGTCCCGAGGGCGTCCCGGGAGCGTCCCATGGGCCCTCCCCAGGGTCGTCCTCAGGGTCGGCCTCCACCTCCCGTAGGACGCCATGATCCTCGGGTCGTACGCCCGGGCCTGCGCTTTTACACCGGCAGGCCGATGTCCGGGGCGCCGCGGGCAACCATCATGGAGACATGAACACAGCAGCCATGAACCCGGACTCCGCCACCGACGAATCCCCCTTCGCGCACGCCCTCCGTGCGATCAAGGCCTTCGCCGGCGCGGCCGTCAGCGTCGTCGTCCTCGGCCAGTACGCGGACGACCGCAGGGCCTGACCCCGGCTCCCCTCCGTACGGGGCCGGGGCCGTGCGCGGCCGTGGAGCCTGCGCACGCTCGTACGGCCTACGCCTCCTCGCCCGCGAGCAGCGAGTCCGCGTCCACGATGCGGTACGCGTAACCCTGCTCGGCCAGGAACCGCTGCCGGTGCGCCGCGAAGTCCTGGTCGACGGTGTCCCGGGCGACCACCGAGTAGAAGCGCGCCTCGTGCCCGTCCGCCTTCGGGCGCAGCACCCGGCCGAGGCGCTGGGCCTCCTCCTGCCGGGAGCCGAACGTGCCCGACACCTGGATGGCGACCGTCGCCTCCGGAAGGTCGATGGAGAAGTTCGCGACCTTCGAGACCACGAGCACCGAGAGCTCGCCCTGCCGGAAGGCGTCGAAGAGCTTCTCGCGCTGGGCGTTGCTGGTCTCGCCCTTGATCACGGGCGCGTCGAGGTGCTCGCCGAGCTCGTCGAGCTGGTCGATGTACTGCCCGATGACCAGCGTCTGCTCGCCCTTGTGCCGGGCCACCAGCGCCTCCGTGACGCGCCGCTTCGTCGCGGTCGTCGCGCAGTAGCGGTACTTCTCCTCCGTCTCGGCCGTCGCGTAGGCGAGCCGCTCGGAGTCCGTGAGGTTGACGCGCACCTCCACGCAGTCGGCCGGCGCGATGTAGCCCTGCGCCTCGATCTCCTTCCACGGCGCGTCGAAGCGCTTCGGGCCGATGAGGGAGAAGACGTCGGACTCGCGCCCGTCCTCGCGCACCAGCGTCGCCGTCAGGCCGAGCCGCCGCCGCGCCTGCAGATCGGCCGTGAACTTGAAGACCGGCGCCGGCAGCAGGTGCACCTCGTCGTAGACGACCAGGCCCCAGTCGCGGGAGTCGAACAGCTCCAGGTGCGGGTAGATGCCCTTCCGCTTGGTCGTCAGGACCTGGTACGTGGCGATGGTGACCGGCCGGATCTCCTTCTTCGTACCGCTGTACTCGCCGATCTCGTCCTCGGTCAGCGACGTGCGCTTCACCAGCTCGTGCTTCCACTGCCGCGCCGAGACCGTGTTCGTGACCAGGATCAGCGTGGTCGCCTTGGCCTTGGCCATCGCGCCGGCGCCCACGAGCGTCTTGCCCGCGCCGCAGGGCAGCACGACCACGCCCGAACCGCCGTGCCAGAACCCCTCGACGGCCTGCTGCTGGTACGGCCGCAGCGCCCAGCCGTCCTCCGCCAGCTCGATCGGATGCGCCTCGCCGTCCACGTAGCCGGCCAGGTCCTCCGCCGGCCAGCCCAGCTTCAGCAGCGTCTGCTTGATCTGCCCGCGCTCGGAGGGGTGCACGGCGACCGTGTCCGGGTCGATCCGGGCGCCGACGAGCGGCTGGACCTTCTTCGAGCGGAGGATCTCCTCCAGGACGGGGCGGTCCGTGGACTCCAGGACCAGCCCGTGCGTGGGGTGCTTGACCAGCTTCAGCCGCCCGTAGCGGTCCATCGTCTCCGCGATGTCGACGAGGAGCGAGTGCGGGACGGGGTAGCGCGAGTACGTGACGAGGGCGTCGACGACCTGCTCGGCGTCGTGCCCGGCCGCCCGAGCGTTCCACAGGCCCAGCGGGGTGACCCGGTAGGTGTGGATGTGCTCCGGGGCGCGCTCCAGCTCGGCGAAGGGGGCGATGGCGCGACGGCATGCGTCGGCCTGCTCGTGGTCCACCTCCAGGAGCAGCGTCTTGTCGCTCTGGACGATGAGGGGTCCGTTCACGCCTGCACCCTTTCGGTAAAGGTCAAACTTCTAGTATGCCGCATACGCGATCGATCACATCTGGCCGTCCATGGCGCGCATGCCGACTCCAGACCTCCTTCGCACTCGGTCAATGAGGTCGAGCGTTTCTGCTGCACTCTCCCTATCGCCGGTCTGGTGATACAGGTCGGCGGCGAGCTCCAGGTTTTCCAGGGCCTCGGTGTTACAGCCCTGCTCGAGAAGCGCGAACGCGAGACTCTTGAGCTCGGCGGCCAGACCGTGATCGTCCTTGCCCTCGAGGAATGCCTCCAGGGCGAGGGTGTGCAGCCGTACAGCCTTGTTCCATTTGCCCTGCTTCTGGCGCACGAGAGCCATATTTCCCAAAGTCATCGCCTCGCCGCGGCGATCTCCCAGGCGCCGGAAGGTGCCCAGTGCCTCCTGCTGCGCGGTGAGAGCCGCTTCTAACTCGCCGGCAGCGGTCAGCGTGCCGGCGAAGTTGGACAGTTCGACCGCCCTCTCATGAGGAATGAGCAGGCCGTCGGCCATGTCGAGCGCGCGCTTGTGCAGCGCCACGGCCTGCTCGGCCTTCCCGTCGTTGCGCGTCGCCTTGGCGAGGCTGCCCAGAGCCTGGGAGTAACCACGTAGGTCGCCCAGTTTTCGGAAGATCTTCGAGGCCTTGTGGAGGACGCGGGAAGCCTCCTTCACGCGTTCCAGCTCGGTCAGAGTCTCGCCGGTGTTACTCAGAGCGGACGCCATTCCGATCCGATCACCGGCGCGTTTGAACATCTCTGCGGCTTCGGAATGAGCCGCCACAGCCTCTTCGAACTTGCGCTGATCGTGGAGCGACAGCCCGAGGTTGTTCAGTGCGCCGGCCAGGGCTCGCTGCTCCTTCAACCGCCGGCAGATCTTGATGGCCTTGTAGTGCGCGCGAACAGATTTGCGCAACTTGCGCATGTCTCGAAAGACCACACCGAGAGAACTCAGCAGAGCTGCCTCGTGAAGACTGTCCTCATGCCTTCGACTCGACTGGATGCCCGCGGCCAGCACCCACCTGGCATCCTCCAGGTAACGCGCCTCCATCAGGAATTGTGAGACGGGCACCGCCAAGGCCACGCACATCAGATCGTCGTCGGCCTTATGAGCCCGGATGGCTGCCGCGACCAGGGTATTCCGCTCGGCCTCCAGCCACTGCAGCGCCGCGGTCCGGTCAGTGAAGAGGGGCTTCTCAGTGGGCTGTGCCGCCGCGGGGGCGAAGAGCGTTTCGCACGCCAGCGTGGTCATTTCGTGGAAGTAGAGGAGCAGATGCATGAGGCCCTTGCCCCAGGAGTCTTTGACCGCCCCGAGCTGCTCCCAGGCGTAGAGGCGCACGAGACTGTGCTGCTGCCAGCGCCCGTAGGGCTCTCGGGACTCGACCAGGTGCCGTCGAGCCAGATCCAGCAGGAGTCGTTCGGTCTCCTTGACGCTCTCGCCGTACAGCTGGGCCGCGGCCTCGGTGGAGAAGTCTGGTCCAGGGTGCAGGCACATGAGTCGGAAGAGTTTGGCCTGGTTTTTGGTGAGCCGTCGGTAGGACACTGCGAAGGCCGCGGTTACGGCGCGTCTCTCCCGGCTCAGCACGGAAAGTCTGGAGTGCGCGTCCTCAAGGTCCCGGCGGAGGTGGGACAGAGGCCGGGTCGGCACGTCCACAAGTAGGGACGCCAAGATGCACAGGGCCAGTGGCAGGCCGCCGCACAGTGCGACGAGCCGGTCGGCCTCGGCGGTCTCAACTGTCACCCGCGGGTCTTCGGGCAGAGCCGCGCGGAGGGCGCCGTCCAGTAACTCCTGCCCCTCGTTGGCGGGCAGCTCCCGCAAGGTGAGTGCCAAGGCGTTCAGCTCCGCGAGGGAGTGACGCGAGGACACGAGCGTGGCCGTGCTTTCGTCGCTCGGCAGGAGATGGCGGATCTTGTCGGTGGCGGGTACATCATCCAGAACGACCAAGACTCGTTGCCCGGCCGCGCCCATTGCGCTCAGCGCGGAACGGTAGACGCGCGCGCGTTCCTCGAGCCCGGGAGGAATGTGTTCCGGGGGGATGCCGAGCGCCCGCAGTAGGGTGCCCAGGGCCCGCTTCGGGGAAACCTTGCGCTTCGCGTCGTAGCCCTGCAGATCGACGAAGAGGACCCCACCGGGGAACCAGCCTTCCTGCAGCGCTCGATGGGCTGCCTGGAGTACGAGTTCGGTCTTGCCCGATCCGGCGAGCCCGGATACCACCACAGTGCCGCTCATGTCGTCGGGTGGCGTCGGCGCCAAGGCCGTGAGGAGTCGTTCCAGCTGGGTGCGGCGCCCGGAGAAGGTCGCCGACTGCCGGGGAAGTCCGGCTAGTGCGGGGTCCGGGCGGTCGGGGAGCGTCAGGGTGACGGTCCGCCCCTGAATCACGCAGCCGAAGAAAACTCCTCCGCTGATGTGGTTCTCGGTTCTGTCGGTCATTCCCCGCCCTGCCGGTGCCGAGCAAGGGCCCTGTTGTAGGCGAGCACCTCGGCGGTGGTGAACATGTTCCTGGTTTCCTCGGTGACCACGTACCCGACCTCGCGCCAGGCATGGATGAACGCGGGGTCGATGCCCAACTCAACCGCACGCTCCGCCATTTCCAACATCATGCCGTCGAAGTACTCTTTGGTGAGACGGGTGGGCTCGTCCGCGTCGGGGTCGAAGAACAGCGGGTCGCCCGGCCCTGGATCGCGGCCGAACTTCTCTCGGAAGGCGTCCCGTTGGCTCTTCAGGGCGCCCTTCAACTCCTCTCCATGAGGGGTGTCGGTCGAGATCCGCACCACGGAACTGCCGTCCGCGTTCCAGATGCGCTCGACTGGGTGGTTGAACCGGCGGTGCGTAGCAAGCGTCCCGCCGGACTTTTTGCGGACCTTGTGCAGCACCACCTCTCGCACGGCCTCGCGCCGCTCGGCCCATCGCTCGTCCGACTTCTCCTCCATGCCGTCCATGCCGTCCGCGCTGCCCGTCTCCTCGAGATCGGCGGCGCGCCCCCGAGCGGCAGCGCTCAGGCGCATTCTGGCGTGCATGCCGAGCCAATCCAGCAGGTCCGGGGTAACTGCTGCTTCCAGCGTGGAAATCTTGGGTATGCCCAGCTCGAAGGCCAGACGTGGCAGGGCGAGACCGGGAGAGCTAGTCCAGAGCAGGGCATCCGCGGGGATCGGCTCGGTGAAGGCGGGTACGGCGAAGAGATGCCCGAGGGTGTCAGCGACGGACATCTCCAGCTCGGGAGCGGCAAGAAGGATGTCAAGCACTGGCACCAGTGACGATGCCTCGTCCAGGGAGTAGGCCCACGCCGTGGCGTGTTCGCCCATGTCCTCCAGAAGCTCGCCGGGCTTCGTCATGAGTGCCGCGTACAAGGCCGGCAGCAGCACTCCGGATTCCTGTTTCACTGGCAGCCCGGCGTCATGGAACCGGCGCAGCCCGTCGCGGAGAACGGCCTGAGGTGTGTCGGCGGTCCATGACTCCTCCGTGCCTTTCCAGAACTGCTTGACCCGTTCCCTTGCGTCCTCCGGCAGGTTGGGGCGTTGCAGATCCAGAGACGGGCCATAGACCGCGCGGCAGCCCTGGAGGGCTGCTTCTGGCAACAGTCGCCGGGGCAGGCGACGCCGGTCGAGCCCAGCCGCTTCCAGCCGACCGGTGAGCGCCAGCAGTAGTTTCCCATCGTCCACGGGAAGCCCCAGCTCTTCGCTCGCCGTGACGGTCTCGCGGACGAAACGCTGGATGCCTTTGCCGTGCACGGTGCCTCGCAAGAGGCGCAGCCATGCATCGCGCGCGTTGGCGAACTCGAACTCGTCGGTGAAGGTCTTCGGCCAGGCAGTCCCAAGGAACAGCGCGTCGAGCGGATCGATCTCGTGGTACCAGACCGGTCCATCCCCGTCGAGCTGAGCCCCTGCGAGCGCGAGGTAGCCGAACGCATAGGCGCCAGCGAGGCTCAGGCCGCCGGGTGCGTTCGAGCTGAGCAGGGTTTTGAGCGCTCTGGCGCCGACGTCCTGAGGATCGCGCTCAGTGGCTGCGGCGATCACGGTCGGTGTAGCGCTTCGCGATCGCCGGTCCTGTTTTTTCCTCGATGCTCTGCCCACGTTCCCCTCCCCGGTGCAAGGATGGCGCATCGCACCGGAATCGGCCGCGGTATCCGGGGAACTTTGGCAAGCGGGCTGAGAACCCCGCTCCTGGGGGCGGAGGCCGCGTCGAGTGGTCTCGCCGGATCAGGACAGGTGGGCCACGCCTGGTCGCGCGCATCAGGCGTGCTCGTCCGCCAGCTCCGCCACGCCCGTGATCCGGTGCAGGGGGTACGTGCGGACCTCGTCCGCCGTGTGGTCGTAGCCGGTCACGAAGCCGCCCTCGACGCGCACCGGGGCGATGACGCGCTGGCTCGCCGCGCCCTCCGCGTTCACGTAGCCGATCCACACCGCGGCGCCCGTGAGCACCGCGGCCTGCATCGTGGCGAGGGTGTCCGCGGAAGTGGTGCGGGGCAGGCCGCCGTCGGCCGGGGCGGGGGCGGCCACC
>NZ_JBAMDC010000186.1:0-13002 GCF_036961605.1 Streptomyces sp. KLMMK | reverse complement strand
GCTCCAGCCCGGGCCGCTCCTCGGCGCCGGCGACGGCCAGCGCCTCGCGTATCGCCTCGGCGACCGCCTGCGTGTCACGCAGCACCACCACCTCGAAGTCGGCGCCGGACCGCTTCGTCCCACCGGTGAACACGTCGAGCATCGCAACTCCCCCTGCAGATCTTGACCGTGGATCACGCCGAGCCTACGACAAGCCGCACGGCGCCCCCGACCACCAGGGTGCCGGTCGCCCCGGCGCCCACCACGACCCAGTGGACGGGCGCGTACTCGGCCGCCGCCCCAGCCAGCGCCATGCCCAGCCCCTGGATCGTCATCGTCCCCGCCGTCTGAAAGGTCATCGCCCGTCCGCGCAGCTCCTCGGGCACCGCGGCGACGAACCACTGGTCGAGCCCGAGCGTGTACGCCGCGCCCAGACCGGCCAGGGCCACGGCGCCGAGCGCCCAGCCGAGGGAGGGCTTCGCCACGTAGAGCAGGAAGGGCAGCAGGAGGACGGACGCCGCGGGCAGCGTGATGCGTTCGCGGGCCCGCGGGCCCAGCAGGGATCCGGCCAGCACCTCTCCGGCGATCGTCCCCACCGGCATCCCGCACATCAGCAGCCCCACCCCGACCGTGCCGGCGCCTATCTCGTCGGCGTACGGCGCCGCGAGGGACTCCGGCGCGACGAGGAAGAACGGCGGCAGCCAGGACAGCAGGAGCAGGGCGCGGGTGCGGCGGTCGGCGAGGAGCTGCCGGGCGCCGGAGAGCGAGGCCCGCAGCACGTCCGCTCCCCCGGACGCCCGGCCCGGGCGCCGCCGCGTCCCGAAGCGCAGGAGCAGCGCGGAGGCGAGGAAACCGGCCACCGTGGAGAGGAGGGCCGTACGCGGGGAGACGGCGGTGAGCAGCACCCCGCCCGCCGCGAAGCCGGCGAGCTGCGCGCCCTGCGTGACGATGCGGATCAGGGAGCGGCCGAGGACGAACAGGTCGCCCTCGCCGAGGACGTCGCCGAGCGTGGCCGATCGCGTCCCGGCGAGGACCGGCCCGATCAGGGCGCTGAAGGCGCGCAGCGCCAGCAGGGCGGCCACCGGGGTGCCCGGCAGCGCCATCACCGCCGCGCCCGCGGCGCAGAGCAGGTTGCACACGACGAGCACACGCCGGGCGGGGTGGCGGTCGGCGACGCCGGCGAGCAGCGTGCCGCCCAGCAGGTAGGGCAGGAACCCGAGCGCGAAGGTCAGAGCCCCCAGCAGCGGCGATCCGGTCAGCCGGTACACGAGGACGGACAGGGCGATCTCGCCGACGACGATGCCGAGCAGGGACAGCAGGTGGGCGGCGAACACGGCCCGGAACTCGCGCACGGCGAGGGCGGCGCGGTAGCCGGCGGGGGCCGGTGCGGCGCCCGCGGAGAGGGGGTCCTGTGCCGTTGACATGCGCGGAAGGGTGCGCAGGTGCGGGGCGCGGGCCCTACTGTTTCGGCTCCAGCCGAAACAGTAGGGCGCCGGCGGGGGCGGCCGGAAAGGTGGCGGGACATGCCGCTGCACATGCGTTTCGAAGCCGGCGACCTGCTGCGCTGCCGGTTCGGGATCTCCCCGCTGTGGGAGACCCACCAGTGCCTCTACACCCTGCTGCGCCCCGAGCGGCACAGCTACCACCTGCCCTGGCTGCGGCGCCGGCGGGAGGTCCTGGCCGGGCTCGACCTGACGGCGCTCTCCCTGCTGATGCCGGGTGGGGGCTACCACCCGGACTTCCTGTGCCCGCCGCCGGAGGGGCCGCTCCAGTCCTTCGCGGACGAGCTGGCCCGCGTACGGGCCACGGACACCGCGGTGGCCCGCCGGGAGCTCGCGAGGTCGCTCGCCTGCACGCCCGGGGCGGCCGGATCGCCGGAGGGCAGGGCGATGCTGGCCGACCCGGCGGGCGCCGTGCGGGAGTTGACCGGGCGGTGGCCCCGCCCGCATACCCCACGCCGCCGGGGCCACCGCTTAACGGCAGAAACCACAGGACACAGTAGGAGCGGGAAGTGTACAGTTCTGCGCATGAGTGACACTCTGCCGATCACCGAAGCGCGCGCCCGCTTCGGAGCTCTGGTTCGCCGCGCCTCGCACGCCCGCGAGCGCATCACCATCACGGACCACGGCCAGCCCGCGGCCGTGCTCATCAACCCCCAGGAGCTCGCCGACATCGAGGACGCCCTCGCGCTTGCCCTCTACCGGGAACGGCTAACCGCTGGCACGGCGGTTGGCATCCCGCATGAGGATGTGCGAATGCGACTTGGCCTGGAGCGTGAGTGACCTTTCAGATCATCTGGGATGAGCCCGCCATCGACGCGGCTGCCCGGTTCCTCAAGGACGACCCCGAAGGACTTCGCCAGCTCTTCACCGCAGTGGACTTGCTGTCCGCCGAACCCCGCCCCACAGAGTCGGTCGAATACGGCTCGCCCGACCTGCGGAGGATGCACGTGGGCAGGTACCGCGTGCTCTACGAGATCGCCGGGGAGTCCGTCACCATCGTGGTGATTCACATCGGCCGCATCGGCTGACGGCACACCAGGCAACGACGAAACGGCCCGGTCCGGAAGCACTGTGTGCTCCCGGACCGGGCCGTTCCCTCGGCCGCGGTCAGCCGTAAGCCGTGGTCAGCCCTCGGAGAGGTAGCGTTCGACCGTTTCCACCTTCGACGTCAGGCCGTCCGTCACGCCCGGGCGGATGTCCGCCTTCAGGACGAGGGAGACCCGGCCCGCGCGGGCCTCGACCGCTGCCACGGCTCGTTTGACGACGTCCATGACCTCGTCCCACTCGCCCTCGACCGACGTGAACATCGCGTCCGTACGGTTCGGCAGGCCGGATTCGCGCACCACGCGCACCGCGTCCGCCACGTACTCGCCGACGTCCTCGCCGACGCCCAGCGGCGACACCGAGAAGGCGACGATCATGCGTTGACCACGCCCTCCTTGCGGGCGCGGGCGGCGATCAGGCTCGCCTCGGCCTCGCGGCGCAGCATCCGGTCGGCGAAGAAGCCGCCCGTCGGCAGGACGGAGAGGACGAAGTAGAGGGCGCCGGTCTTCAGGGACCACTTGGTCTTGTTCCAGGCGTCCAGCCAGAAGATCACGTAGATGACGAAGAGCACGCCGTGGACGGCGCCCATCACCGGTACGGCGTTGAAGTCCGTCGTGCGCTTGAGCACGGAGCAGACGAGCAGCAGCAGGAAGGAAACGGCCTCCGGGGCGGAGACCAGGCGGAGCCGGCGCAGGGCGGAGGCGGTCTTGATGTCCACGGGGGTACGCACCTTCGTGAGTCAGTGGCTGGACAGTGGTGGGACGACTACAGCTTGTGATGGTATTCACAAGCTCGTCCATTGTCGCAGCCCCGTCCCGGATGCCTGGATCCGGGGTCATTCCGGGACCAAGGCCCTGTCGACCGGCGAGTCCGCCCGCTAGCGTCGTCCCGTGGCACAGTTTCGGCTCCAGGGGAGCAAAGTCCTCGCCGTCGACCTGACGGGCGACGCGGTCAAGGCCAAGAACGGCTCGATGGTCGCGTACGAGGGCGACATGAACTTCAAGAAGATGACCGGTGGCGGGGACGGCCTGCGCGGCATGGTCACCCGCCGGCTCACCGGCGAGCAGATGGAAGTGATGGAGGTGAAAGGACACGGCACCTGCTACTTCGCCGACCGGGCGACCGAGATCAACCTCGTCTCCCTGCGCGGCGAGACGCTCCACGTCGAGGCGAGCAACCTCCTCGCGGCCGACGCGGGCCTGCGCACCGGCACCACCTTCACCGGCCTGCGCGGCGCCTCCCAGGGCAACGGCCTGTTCACCACGACCGTCGAGGGCACGGGCCAGGCGGCGATCATGTCCCACGGCACGGCCGTCGTGCTGCGCGTGACCCCGTCCACCCCCCTGCAGGTCGACCCGGGCGCGTACATCGCCCACACCGGCAAGCTCAAGCAGCACTTCCAGTCCGGCGTCAACTTCCGCACGTTCATCGGCGAGGGCTCCGGCGAGGCGTTCCAGATCCGCTTCGAGGGCGAGGGCCTGGTCTACGTGCAGCCGAGCGAGCGCACCACCTTCGGAGGCGACGTCTGATGCCGTTCCGGACCCTGAACTCCCGCATGGTCGAGGCGCAGATCGCCCCCGGCCAGCGCCTCTTCAGCCAGCGCGGCGCCATGCTCGCCTACAAGGGCGACGTCTCCTTCACCCCCAGCATCACCGGCGGCCAGGGCGGCGTGATGGGCATGATCGGCCGCCGCATCGCCAACGAGGCCACTCCGCTGATGACCGTGGAGGGCAGCGGCACGGTGATGTTCGGCCACGGCGGCCACCATGTGCAGGTGATCGAGCTCTCGGGCGAGACCCTCTACGTCGAGGCCGACCGGCTGCTCGCCTTCGACGGCACCCTGCAGCAGGGCACCATGTTCATGGGCTCGCAGGGCGGCGTCATGGGCATGGTCCGCGGCCAGGTCACCGGCCAGGGCCTGTTCACCACGACCCTCAAGGGCCACGGCGCGGTCGCCGTGATGGCCCACGGCGGCGTCATCGAGCTGCCGATCCGGTCCGGGCGGCCCGTCCACGTCGACCCGCAGGCCTATGTCGCCCACCGCGGCGACGTCCGCAGCAAGCTCTCCACCGCCCTCGGCTGGCGCGAGATGGTGGGGCGCGGCTCCGGGGAGGCGTTCCAGCTCGAACTGTCCGGCGAGGGCACGGTCTACGTACAGGCGTCGGAGGAGAAGCTGTGAGCACTGCCAACGGTCCGGTCGTCTTCGACGCGCACACCCTTCCGGCCGACGACAACGTCAACCCGTACGCCTTCAGCGTGGACCTCGACGGCCAGTGGTTCCTGCAGAAGGGGAAGATGATCGCCTACTACGGGAACATCGACTTCCACGGCATCGGGCACGGCCGCCTCGACCGCCTCATCGCCCACAGCTTCCACTCGCCGCTGCACGCCGCGGACTGGGTGGTCGCCGAGGGCAAGGGCAAGATGGTCCTCGCGGACCGCAGCTTCGACGTCAACTCCTACGACCTGGAGGACGGCAACCTGACGGTGCGGTCGGGCAATCTGCTTGCCTTCCAGCCGTCGCTCTCGCTCAAGCAGTCGATCGTCCCCGGCTTCCTCACGCTCATCGGCACGGGCAAGTTCGTCGCGGCCTCCAACGGCCCCGTGGTCTTCGTGGAGCCACCCGTCAGGGTGGACCCCCAGGCCCTCGTCGGCTGGGCCGACTGCCCCTCCCCCTGCCACCACTACGACCACCAGTACCTGCGCGGGGTGCTCGGCGGCGTGCGCGCCTTCACGGGCCTCGGCGGCACCTCGGGCGAGGAGCACCAGTTCGAGTTCGTGGGCGCCGGTACGGTGCTGCTGCAGTCCACGGAGCAGCTGATGGGCGAGATCCCGACCGGTGAGACGCCGCAGCAGGAGGGGGTCCCTCACGCAAGCCCGTCGAATCAGCCAACCACGCCCCGGATGCCGGGCCAGCTCGGCGACCTCCAGCGCCGCTTCGGGCTGTGAGCGGTACTCTGCAGAGTGTGACGTCGAACGTGTGACCTCACATTCCGCACCACAACTAGTTAATCTTTCAACTTTCTTAGGTAGAATTCCTCTATGTCTATGGACACCGAGAACGGCACCCGCTGGCTCAGCGAAGAGGAACAGCGCGCCTGGCGCGCCCACCTGGACGTCAGCCGTCTGCTGATGCACCAGCTCGAACGGGACCTGCAGCCGTTCGGCCTCACCAACAACGACTACGAGATCCTGGTCAACCTCTCGGAGTCCGAGGACCACCGCATGCGGATGAGCGACCTCGCGACCGCCACGCTGCAGTCCAAGAGCCGCCTCTCGCACCAGATCACCCGCATGGAGAACGCGGGGCTGGTCCGGCGCGAGAACTGCGAGTCGGACCGCCGGGGCCTGTACGCCGTCCTCACGGAGCACGGCTGGGACACCATGCGGCAGGTCGCCCCGCACCACGTGGCCTCCGTGCGCGAGCACTTCATCGACCTGCTGGGCGAGGCGGACCTCAAGGCCCTCTACGCCTCCCTGGCCCCGGTCGCCCAGCACCTGCGCTCCCTGCGGGGCCGCGCCTGAGTCCGGCCCGCCCCGCAGGCGAACGCGCTCAGGGGCGGGCCGTGCCCGTGTAGTCCGCCCAGATGCGGGCCGGGAAGGCGTTGCCCCGCCGCCCCTCCTCGCCGCCCAGGTCCGCCATCGGCAGGAGCGGGCCGCCCTCGGGCTTCGTGCGGAAGACCGTCACGGCCGTGGACAGGTTCCCGGACCAGCCGGTGAACCAGGCCGAGTTCAGCCGGTCCTGGTCGCCGGTCCGCCCGGCCGACCAGGAGCCGCCGCCGGGGTCGCGCAGGGCGCGCGCCACTTCGTCCGCCGTGTCCTTGTCCAGGGCCCGCCGCGCCTTGGCCCGGCTCTCGAAGCCGCCCACCGGCGTACCGCCCTTGACGACCTTGGTGACGGAGTAGGGGTCGTTCTGCAGGCCCTCGTTGGCGAAGGTGCCGTACGCCGCGGCCATGCGGATCGCGCTCGGCGTGGACGTGCCGATGGGGAAGGCCTGTTCCAGCTCGGCCATGCTGCTCTTCAGCAGGCCGGCCCGGACGGCCGTGTCCCGGACCTTCTTCAGGCCCACCTCCTTGCCCAGGCGCACGTACGTCGCGTTGCCCCCGCTCGTGAGGGCCTGGCGGAGGGTCGGGTGGTTCTCGTCGGGGCCGGAGTCCTCGGCCGGCTGGAGCTTGCCGTTGTCGTCGTAGTAGCTGCCGGGGTCCACGCCCTCCTGCAGGGCGGCGGCCAGGACGAAGGGCTTGAAGGCCGAGCCCGCCGGGACGCCCGACGTGTCGGCGTTGTTGGCGAAGTGCTTCGTGGCGTCGGGCCCGCCGTAGAGGGCGAGGACGGCGCCGTCCGAGGGCCGCACGGAGGCGGCCCCCGCCTGGACGTCCGTGTCGGAGTCCGGCCGCTCGCGCGGGTCGGTGTCCTTGGCGAGGACGCCGTCGACGGCCTTCTTCAGCCGCTCCATGCGGCTCTTGTCGAAGGTGGTGTGGATCCGGTAGCCGCCGTGGGCCAGGTCCTGCTCGGTGAGCATGGCCCGCTGCCTGATGTCCTTGTTGGCGACGTCGACCAGATAGCCGGCCTGGCCGCCGAGGCCGGTGGACACGGACTGCTTACGGGGTTCGGGGAAGGTGCGGTAAGTGTCGCGCTGCTCCTGGGACATGCGGCCGGTCTTCACCTCCCGGTCCAGGATCCACTTCCAGCGGTCCTCCGCCCGCGCGTGGTTGCTCCGGCTCACCGAGGGGTCGTAGAGCTCGGCCCCCTTCAACAGGGCGGCCAGCATGGCCCCTTGGCTCGGGTCGAGCTTCTTCGCGGGGATGCCGTAGTACGCCTGCGCGGCGGCCTCGATCCCGTACGCCCCGCGCCCGAACCAGCTGGTGTTGAGGTAGCCCTGCAGGACCTCCTGCTTGCTCTTCGTCCGGTCCACCTTCAGCGAGATGACGAACTCCTTGACCTTGCGGGTGGCGGTCTGCTCCTGCGAGAGGTAGGTGTTCTTCACGTACTGCTGGGTGATGGTGGAGCCGCCCTGCGTCTCCTCGCCCCCCGCCGTGCTGGCGAAGGCCCGCAGGATGCCCTTGAACGACACCCCGCGGTCACGGTAGAAGCTCTCGTTCTCGGCGGCTATCACCGCGTTCTGCGTGGACTCCGGCACGTCGGACAGCCGGACGATCGTGCGGTTGACCTCGCCGACGCTCGCCAGCCGCGAACCGTCCGACCAGTAGTACGTGTTGGCCTCCTGGCGGGCCGCGGCGTTCTCGTCGGGGATGTCGACGCTCGCGTAGACGCAGGCGAACAGCCCGGCCGCGCCACCCAGGCCGAGCAGGAAGGTGCCTCCCGCCAGCCGCCACGACGGCAGCCAGCGGCGTACGCCGCGCCTGCCCTGACGGGGGTAGTCGATGAAGCGCTTGCGGGCTGCCCGCCCCTCTGTCCTGCGGCGGCGGGGACGCAGCTTGTGCCGGTTCTTACTCAAGGGCTGATCGCTCTCGACGGAAACGGGGGACGTCTGTAAGACGCCCCCCGACCAAGATCCGTTTCGGCTATTCGTATGAGCGTTCCATGACGGCGCGCGGCTGCCCGGCCGTGCGCCCGGCCGCTATCCCCGTTCGGTCAGGCCCGCGACCAGTTCGTCCGCGGCCGCGTACGGGTCCAGCGAGCCGCCGACGATGCGCTCCGCCAGGGCGGTCAGGCGGCGGTCGCCGTGGAGGTCGGCGATGCGTTCGCGCAGGGCCGTGACGGCGATGGTCTCGACCTCGCGGGCGGCCCGGGCGATGCGGCGGTCCGTCAGGACGCCCCGCTCCTCCATCCAGGCCCGGTGCTTCTCCAGGGCCTCGACCAGCTCGTCCGTGCCCTCGCCGCGCGCGGCCACCGTCTTGACGATCGGGGGCCGCCAGTCGCCCGGGCCCCTGGCCTCGCCCAGCCCGAGCATGTGGTTGAGCTCGCGGGCCGTGGCGTCGGCGCCGTCGCGGTCGGCCTTGTTGACGACGTAGACGTCGCCGATCTCCAGGATGCCCGCCTTCGCCGCCTGGATGCCGTCGCCCATTCCCGGTGCGAGGAGCACCACGCTCGTATCGGCCTGGGAGGCGATCTCCACCTCGGACTGGCCGACGCCGACGGTCTCGACGAGGATCACGTCGCAGCCGGCCGCGTCCAGGACGCGGATGGCCTGCGGGGCGGCCCAGGCCAGGCCGCCCAGATGACCGCGCGTGGCCATGGAACGGATGTACACCCCCGGGTCGGAGGCGTGGTCGGACATCCGTACGCGGTCGCCGAGCAGGGCGCCGCCCGAGAACGGCGAGGACGGGTCGACGGCCAGCACCCCGACCCGCCTGCCCGCCCGGCGGTAGGCGCTGACCAGCGCCGACGTCGACGTCGACTTGCCGACGCCGGGCGAGCCCGTCAGGCCCACGACATACGCGCCGCCGGTCAGCGGCGCCAGGGCGGCCATGACGTCGCGCAGTTGCGGGGACGCCCCCTCCACCAGGGAGATCAGCCGGGCCACGGCGCGCGGCCGGCCTTCGCGGGCCTGCTCCACCAGTGCGGGGACGTCCACCATCAGTGCTCCGTTCTGGGAAACCTCGGGAAGCGTGAGGTCACTTGCCGGGGACGCGGATGATCAGGGCGTCGCCCTGGCCGCCGCCGCCGCACAGGGCCGCCGCGCCGACGCCGCCGCCGCGCCGCTTGAGCTCCAGCGCGAGGTGGAGGACGGTACGGGCGCCGGACATGCCGATCGGGTGCCCGAGCGCGATGGCACCGCCGTTGACGTTCACCTTTTCCGGGGACACGTCGAGGTCCTTGATTGACTGCACGAGGACGGCGGCGAACGCCTCGTTGATCTCGATGAGATCGAGGTCCTCCACGGTCAGGCCCTCGCGGCGCAGCGCGTGCCGGATCGCGTTGGAGGGCTGGGAGTGCAGGGAGTTGTCGGGGCCCGCGACATTGCCGTGGGCGCCGATCTCGGCGATCCACTCCAGGCCCAGCTCCTCGGCCTTGGCCTTGCTCATCACGACGACGGCGGCGGCGCCGTCGGAGATCTGCGAGGAGGTGCCGGCGGTGATCGTGCCGTCCTTGCGGAAGGACGGGCGCAGCCGGCCGAGGACCTCGACGGTGGTGTCGCCGCGGACGCCCTCGTCGTGGGCGAAGACCACCGGGTCGCCCTTGCGCTGCGGGACCTCGACGGGGGTGATCTCGGCCTCGAAGATGCCGTTCTTCTGGGCGGCGGCGGCGCGCTGGTGGGAGCGGGCGCCGATCTCGTCCTGGGCGGCGCGACCGATGCCGAGGCGGGTGTTGTGGTTCTCGGTGGAGGCGCCCATGGCGATGGACTCGAAGGAGTCGGTGAGGCCGTCGTGATCCATCGAGTCGAGCATCTCGATCGCGCCGTACTTGTAGCCCTCACGGGACTTGGGCAGCAGGTGCGGGGCGTTGGTCATGGACTCCTGGCCGCCGGCCACCACGATGTCGAACTCGCCCGCGCGGATGAGCTGGTCGGCCAGCGCGATGGCGTCCAGGCCGGAGAGGCAGACCTTGTTGACGGTCAGCGCGGGGACGTGCATGGGGATGCCGCCCTTGACCGCCGCCTGGCGGGCCGGGATCTGCCCGGCGCCGGCCTGCAGCACCTGACCCATGATCACGTACTGCACCTGGTCGCCGCCGATGCCGGCCCGGTCGAGGGCCGCCTTGATGGCGAAGCCGCCCAGCTCGGCCGCGGAGAAGCTGCGCAGGGATCCGAGCAGCTTGCCCATGGGCGTACGGGCGCCCGCGACGATCACGGAGGTGGTGCTGGTCGAACCGTTCGTACCGGACATGAGGCGCGGCCCCTTCGGGTGATGAGGATGGACGACGGAGCATCCGGCGCTTTCGGCCGGGGGTCCGGGGGTTGCCCCCCGGGGGGTGCAGCACGATGGTTTCCGTCAATGTACTGAGCGGTACCCGCGGGGTCACCGGGCAGCGGGTGTGATCGCAAGCACGTTGCGTACACGTTGCGTGACCAAGCCGTACGGCGGTGCACTGGTTCCATGCTGACGCGTATCGACCACATCGGGATCGCCTGCTTCGACCTCGACCGGACTGTCGAGTTCTACCGTGCCACGTACGGCTTCGAGGTGTTCCACACCGAGGTCAACGAGGAGCAGGGCGTCCGCGAGGCCATGCTCAAAATCAACGAGACGTCCGACGGCGGGGCCTCCTACCTGCAGCTGCTGGAGCCGACGCGGGAGGACTCCGCGGTCGGCAAGTGGCTGGCGAAGAACGGCGAGGGGGTCCATCACATCGCCTTCGGCACGGCGGACGTGGACGGGGACGCGGCGGCCGTCCGCGACAAGGGCGTGCGGGTGCTCTACGACGAGCCGCGGATCGGTTCGATGGGCTCGCGGATCACCTTCCTGCACCCCAAGGACTGCCACGGCGTGCTGACCGAACTGGTCACCTCGGCGCCCCCGGCGGACCGGGAGCACTGACCCTCACCTCCCCCGGCCGGTAGAGTGCGGGTTCGGCCGGGGTCCTGGGGGTGGGGGCCCGGACCGGGCTGTACCGATGATCTGACACCATTTCTTCGGAAGGGCGGGCTCCGGATTCCAACCGATACACGCGGGAACGAGCCGGCCGCCAAGGCGACCAGGGGACGGATGGGACCGCGCAGTGCGGGGCAACGACCGCTACGAGGCTGACGACCACCTCTCGCAATTCGAAGCCGAGATGGAGCGGCTGAAGAAGGAGCGGGAGAAGGCGGTCCAGCACGCCGACGACCTCGGCTACCAGGTCGAGGTGCTGCGCGCCAAGCTCCACGAGGCGCGCCGCAATCTCGCCCACCGCCCGGCGTACGACACCGCCGACATGGGTTACCAGGCGGAGCAGTTGCTCCGCAATGCCCAGATTCAGGCGGATCAGATGCGTACGGACGCCGAGCGCGAGCTGCGCGAGGCCCGGGCGCAGACGCAGCGGCTGCTGCAGGAGCAGGCCGAGCGCCAGGCCCGGATGGAGGCCGAGCTCCACGCGGAGGCCGTCGCGCGCCGCCAGCGCCTGGACGAGGAGCTCAACGAGCGCCGCCAGACCGTCGAGTCGCACGTCAACGAGAACGTGGCCTGGGCCGAGCAGCTGCGTGCGCGCACGGAGTCCCAGGCCCGGCGGCTGCTGGAGGAGTCCCGGGCGGAGGCCGAGCAGGCACTGGCCACGGCCCGCGCCGAGGCCCAGCGCCTGGCCGAGCAGGCCCGCGCCCGCCTCAGCTCCGCGGCCGACGAGGCCCGCGCCGAGGCCGAGGCCCTGCTGCGCCGTGCCCGTACGGACGCCGAGCGGCTGCTGACCGCCGCGTCCGGGCAGGCCCAGGAGGCCACCGACCACGCCGAGCGGCTGCGCGCGTCCGCGAGCACGGAGAGCGACCAGGCCCGTACGGCCGCGGCCGAGCTCACCCGTACCGCCGAGGCCCGCCTGCAGGAAGCCGACGGGGCGCTGCGCGAGGCGCGCGCCGAGGCCGAGAAGCTGGTCGCCGAGGCGAAGGAGAGCGCCGAGCGCCGCCTGTCCGGCGCCGAGTCGGAGAACGAGCAGCGCACCCGCACCGCCCGGGCCGAGGTCGCCCGGCTGGTCAGCGAGGCCACCAAGGACGCCGAGGCGCTGAAGGCCGAGGCCGAGCAGCTGCGCGCGGACGCCGCCGCGGAGGCCGAGCGGCTCGTCGCCGAGGCCGCCGAGAAGGCCCGCAGCGCCGCCGCGGAGGACTCCGCGGCCCAGCTGTCCAAGGCCGCCCGGACGGCCGAGGAGGTCCTGTCCAAGGCCTCCGAGGACGCCCGCGCCACCACGAAGGCCGCGGCCGCCGAGGCGGAGCGGATCCGCAAGGAGGCCGAGGCCGAGGCCGAGCGGCTGCGCGCCCAGGCCGCGGACACCGCCGAGCAGCTCAAGGGCGCGGCGAAGGACGACACCAAGGAGTACCGCGCCAGGACCGTCGAGCTCCAGGAGGAGGCGCGGCGGCTGCGCGGCGAGGCCGAGCAGCTGCGGGCCGACGCCGTCGCCGAGGGCGAGCGGATCCGCGGCGAGGCCCGGCGCGAGGCGCTGCAGCAGATCGAGGAGGCGGCCGGTACCGCCGAGGAGCTGCTGGCCAAGGCCAAGGCCGACGCGGAGGAGACGCGCGGCGGCGCGGCCGCCGAGAGCGAGCGGGTCCGGTCGGAGGCCGCCGAGCGGGCCGCCTCCCTGCGCAAGCAGGCCGAGGAGGCCCTGGAGCGGGCGCGCACCGAGGCCGAGGAGATGGCCGAGGAGGCCGAGGACCACGCCGAGCGCACCCGCAGCGAGGCCGAAGAGGCCGCGCGCAAGCTGCGCGAGGAGGCCGAGAAGGCCGCGGAGGCGCGCCGCGAGGAGGCCGATGCGGAGCTGACCCGGCTGCACGCCGAGGCCGAGCAGCGCGTGGAGTCCGCCGAGGAGGCGCTGCGCGACGCTCGTACGGAGGCCGAGCGGCTGCGCCGCGAGGCCGCCGAGGAGACCGAGCGTCAGCGCACGGAGACCGCGGAGCGGG
>NZ_JBAMDC010000185.1:0-13010 GCF_036961605.1 Streptomyces sp. KLMMK | reverse complement strand
CGGCGACCTGTGGTCCGGCGTCCCCTGGATCCACGCCGCGGCCCTGGCCCGGACCCTGGTCACGTGCGCCGAGCGGCCCCCGCAGGGCACGGTGAACGCCATCGGCGGGCACGTCGGCTGGGAGGAGTTCGCCACCGAGCTCGTGCGGCTGCTGGAGAGCCCCGGCGAGATCGTCCCCTCACCGGACCGGGCCCCCGGCCTCCTGCACCGCCACCGCTACCGCGCCGAAGCCCTGGCCGAGGAGCTCGTGGAGCGCCCGGGCGAGGACTGGCGCTCGGCGATCGCGGCGATGCTGGCGCTCTGACGGCCCGGCCGCGAGAGGATGCGGAATCCTGCAATCCGGGGCCGGCCGCCCGTACCGGACAATCTTCCGTCGGTGGTACATGAGTACTGCACAGCTCGCGAGGGAGACCCGAAAGGGGCACAAAGGCCCGGGATGCGAGGGGTGGTACGTTTGTACCACCCCTCGCATCAGCCCTCTGCGCCACCGGGAGGCCCCGCAGCCATGGCCGAGCAGAACGCCCCCAGGCGGCGGCGCGACCCCCAGCGGCGGATCGCCGAGATCGCGGCCGCCACCGAGCGGGTCATCGCCGTGCGCGGCATCGAGGGGCTGACCCACCGCGCCGTCGCCGAGGAGGCCGGCGTCCCCCTCGGGGCGACGACGTACCACTTCGCGACCAAGGACGACCTCATCGCCGCCGCCCTGGAGCGCTCCGTCGACCGCTTCGGCGCCTACCTCGAGGACTGGGTGGCCCGGCGCCCCGAGCTCACACCCGAGCAGCTCACCGTGCTGCTCACCGACGCGCTCATGGGCTGTTTCGGCCCGTCCCGCGACACTCAAGTGATGGAGTTCGAGCTGTACATGGCCGCGCTGCGGCGCCCGGCCCTGCGCGAGGTCGCCGACCGGTACATGCAGCTGAGCACCGACGCCCTGCTCCCCTACACCGACCCGGTGACCGCCTACGCCGCGACCGTGGCCATGAACGGCATCACCCTGCGCGGCCTGGCCGGCACCCGGCCCCCCACCCGCACCGAGGTCGAGTCCGTCCTGCGCCGCATCCTCACCCCCAACCCCGCCCTGCCCTCCTCGGACATGGCCTGAAACAGCCGCTCCGCACCAGGCGCGTCACGTAGCATCCGAGACCTCACACGACATACGAACAGCTGTCGCAGCGACCGGTACGGCCAGGGGGGCCGCGGCAGTCCGGGGGGAAGGAACCTTCATGACGTCGTCCCGCTTCGCGCGCCGCCTCGCCGGCACCGCGGCCGCCGCACTCGTGATGGGCGCGGGCGCGCTCGCCACCGCTCCGTCCGCTGCCGCCAAGGCCAACCTCCTGGAGATCGGCAAGGTGGCGCTCCAGGAGCCCGGCCTCCGGGCGGACGTCACGTACTCCTGCGACCCGGGCATGAACCACCAGCTCGTCGCCAACGCCGTCAAGCCGGGCACGACCGGTCGCGACGAGTCCGTCGCCGCCGGAACGATCAAGGTCGACAAGCTCACCTGCGACTACGAGAGCCACGCCGCCCGCGTGACGCTGCGCCCCGCCACGGGCTCGCACTTCGCCAAGGGCGACCGGGTGAAGGTCACGGTCTTCTACTTCGACGACGAGGGCTTCAGCTACGCCCACCAGGAGTCCGTCACGAGGCTGTGAGCCCGGGCGCCGCCGGGGCGCGGCCGACACGGGCCTGACATACGAGTATTGGCCACGCTCCGGACCCCGAGTCACTAGCCTGTGGCCGGTGGCAGCAAGCGAGACAGATCATGACGACCGTCCCCCGCACAGCCCTGCCCGCCGGCGGCTGAACCTCGACGCGGACCTCGACCGGCTCGGGGAGCAACTGGCCGAGTTCGCCCGCGTCCAGGAGCGGATGCGGGGCTTATTGGAGGCCATACTCACGATCAGCGGTGAGCTGGAGCTCCCGGTCGTGCTCCGCCGCATCGTGACGACGGCGATGGAGCTCGTGGGAGCGCGCTACGGCGCCCTGGGCGTGCTGGACGAGGAGGGCACCAAGCTCGCCGAGTTCATTCCCGTGGGCCTGCACGGCGAGGAGGAGGAGCGGCTCACCGGGGTGGCCCTCCCCCACGGCGAAGGTCTCCTCGGGCTGCTCATCACCGACCCCCGCCCCCTGCGCGTGGACATCATCGCCGACCACCCCCAGGCCGCCCAGTTCCCGCCGGGCCACCCCCCGATGCGCTCGCTGCTCGGCGTCGCCATCACCGTGCGCGGCAAGGTCTACGGCAATCTCTACCTGGCCGACCGGCAGGGCGGCGGCACCTTCGACGCCGACGACGAGTCCGTGGTGGTCGCGCTGGCGGGCGCCGCCGGCGTCGCCATCGAGAACGCCCGGCTCTACGGCCGTGTCCGGGCCGGCGCGGAGCAGTTCCAGCGGCTCCTGCTGCCGAGCCTGCCGGACCTCTCCCCGTTCGACGCCTGGGCCACGTACCAGCCGGCCGCGGACCCCGCCCTGCTCGGCGGCGACTGGTACGACGCGCTGGTGCTGCCCGACCACACCCGGGTGATGATCGTCGGGGACGTGCTCGGCCACGATGTCCGCGCCGCCGCCACCATGGCCCAGATCCGCAACATGCTGCGTGCTTTGGCCTTCGATTCGGACGCGCTGCCCAGCGAACTGCTCAGCCGCCTGGACCGTACGCTCGAGGCGGTCGCCGAGCCCACGATGGCGACGGCCTGCCTGGTGCGCCTCGCACCTCAGGACGGCGGGTGGTCCCTGGTCTGGAGCAGCGCGGGGCACCCCCCGCCCCTGGTGGTGACCGCGGACGGCGGCACGTGCTTCCTCGACGCCGAACCGGACGTGCCGATCGGGGTGGACGCCGGCTTCGCCCGCCACGACCACCGGTACGTCCTGCCCGCCGGGGCCACCGTGCTGATGTTCACCGACGGCCTGGTGGAGCACCCGGGCCACGGGCTGGACGCCGGGCTGCGCACGATCGCCGACGTCGCGTCGGCCCACGCGGGAGCGCCGCTCGACGTCCTCGGCCGGGCCGTGGCCGAGGCCCGCCCCAGCGACGGCCACGACGACCTCGCCCTGCTCGTCCTGCGGGCGCCGGAGCGGAGTTGAGGCACGGGGAGCAGAGCTGAGGCGCAGTCAGGGGGTCAGGAGGACGGGGTCCGTGACCGGTTCGCCATGTCCTCCCAGAACTTCCGCAGTTCGGATGCCGTCATGCCCTGCCACGGCGCCCGCTTGCGCCGCAGGTAGGACAAGGGATTGAGGTAGCTCCTCCAGCGGTAGCGGCGCAGGAGCGCCTGCTGCTGCCTGCAGAAGATCTCCCGCACCTCGGCCCGCGGCTGCGCGCCCATGGCGGGGTAGGGACACAGTTCGAAGGGGCAGTCGCGCAGGCAGGTGCTGCCCGGCGGCGCGTCCCCGGCGGTGCCCACGGTCCGCAGCGGACGGAACGGGTGCCGGTCGTCGGTGAAGCACGGGGGCAGCACGGTGCGGTCCGCGCGTACCAGGCGCTCCTCCAGCTCGGCCGGCTGCTGGCCGTCCCGTTCGGTGAGGTTGCGCAGCAGGAAGACGTCGGCGAGGAGCTGCTGGGCGCGGGGGTGCAGGGTGCTCCACCCGGCTGACGGCGGGATCCAGAGGTTGTGCTTGCGGTAGGTGCCGGGAGCCGTGGCGGAGGAGCCGACCTTGCTCGCGGCGCCGATCTCGTCGATCCACAGGAACCGCTCCGGGTGTCCGCTCTCCAGGGCGAGCACTGCGAGGTTGCCGGCCTCGGCGACGAAGGGGTGCAGCCGGTCGCCCTTGCGGGTGCGGTCGCCCGGGTGCAGGGCGCGCGGGTCCTGGTTGCTGCCGGCCAGGGCCAGCCAGCGCTTCACCGCCTGGGTGGGCTCGGCCCTGCCCGCCGGGCGGGCCGCGCCGGAGCCGTCCTGCGGAGCGCTTCCCGTGCGGTCCGGGAGTTCCCACAGGCACAGGGCGTGCAGGAGGGTCATCTGCGCGTACCAGTAACGGGCGTGGGCCAGCATGCTCTCCGCCTGGGTGACGAGGAACGTGCGGGCCTCCTCGTTGGTCTGCGGATGCCGCTCCCGCCGGTTGGCCGCGCTCTTGAACCCCTGGGCGAGGGCGATCTCCAGGGAGAGCGGCAGGTCCGCCCCGTGCGAGCGGGTGTGCCGGGGCTCCAGGTGCGCGAGCCAGAGGCCGAGCCGCTCCTTCGCCTGCTCCCGGTGCTTCCCGGTCACCGAGCCGACCACCATGGGCACGAGCCAGGCCCTCATGACGAACCGTCGCCAGATCCGGAGCCGCTG
Organism: Streptomyces sp. KLMMK; assembly: GCF_036961605.1. Lineage (NCBI taxonomy): Bacteria > Bacillati > Actinomycetota > Actinomycetes > Kitasatosporales > Streptomycetaceae > Streptomyces > Streptomyces sp. KLMMK. The sequence continues at coordinate 8,748 of NZ_JBAMDC010000185.1, read as the reverse complement.
CTCGCCTGCGCCCTTGAGCCGCTTCTCGTACTCCGCGTACTGCTGGTCGCCGGGCTGCAGCTTGAGGAGGATCTCACGGGTCCGGTGCTCCGCCTGCAACTGCTCGCGGAACGCCGTCTCGTACTGCACCCAGGGGTCGTCCCGCCCGGGCACACCCGTCTTGGGCAGGGGGAACATGGTGCGCAGGGTCTCGAAGGCCTTGTCGCCGCCGGCGCCCATCTCCTGCGCGACGGCGAGCTGGAGCGGGTAGGAGGGTTCGACGGTGGCGATCTCGAAGAACCACTCGTAGGCCGGGGACCTGCCGTGAGCGGGGTCGCGCTCGTCGGCCTCCGCCGCGCCGATCGCCCGCAGGACCTCCCCGAACCGGTGCACGAGCCTTTCCTTCGCCTCGTCGAGCGTCCTGCGGTCGTCCCCGACGAAGTCGTCCCACTGCTTGCACAGCGTCCGGGCGATCCGCGCGTGTTCGGCGGCTCCTGCGACCCGGTCGATCTCGAGGGCGGTGGCGTACATGTCGAGGGCCTTGGCGTCCTTGCGGGTGCTCGCCGCTTCGAGGAGGTGGTGGACCACGGCGTCCTGGTCCGCCGCGTCGGCCGAGCGGGAGTTCAGGGTCAGCCCGATGAGGAGTTCCCGGCCGGGGCCGGGCTCCTTGAACGCCGCGGGCAGGAGGCCGTGCTCCCTGGCGTCGAGGTATCGGGAGCCGAGGTACGCCTGGAGGATGCTGTGCTGGAAGCGCACCTTCTCCCCGCGCGTCTCGACCAGGCCGAGCCGCTCCCCCTGGGTGGCGCACAGCGACAGGAGCGCGCGTTGCCGGGGTTCGTCGACCTCTTTGCAGCATTCCTCGCCGAGCTGCTGCAGGAGCCGCTTCCGGATGTCCGGTTCCCTCCCCAGATCGGCGAGCCGGACCTCCAGCTGATCGCGCAGCAGCCCGATCCCGGCCAGTGCGGAGACCACCTCGATGATCACCCTGCGCTGCTCGGGGTCCAGCGCCACCTCCCCGTGGATCCGGCCGGCGGTCAGCGCGCTGCGCCACGCGTCGAGCAGGCGCTTCTGCAGGGTCGCCCGGTCGCCCTTGCGGGTGTCCAGTTCCGCCCAGCGCTTGGCGCCGGTCAGATGCTCCAGGAGGTGGTGTTCGCGTAGCTCGTGCGCGATCTGCAGATACAGCGGGGACTCCGCCACGGCCGCCGTTTCGACGATCCAGTCCATACGGTGGCTGTCCACGTCCGGGTGGCCCTCCTCCAGGTACTGCAGCGCCGCCTCCTCGCTCAGCGGCTCCAGGTCGACGGTCGCGGCCCGGGTGTGCTCCAGCGGCGCGTGGGGACGGGAGGCGATCACCAGCGGGAGCTTCTGCTCCTCCGCCCGCTCGATCGCCCGGCGGATGAGGACGTCCCGCTCCTTCTGGTCCTCGCCGCCGGAGAACGTCTCCTCCAGGCCGTCGGCGAGGATGACGGCCTTGTCGTCCATGCAGAGCTGGCGCCACACCCGCTCGCTGTGCCGGGCGGACAGCACGTCGCGGTCCACCACCTCGCTGAAGCGCCTCATCGCCACCTCGCGGAAGTCGAGGCGCGCCCCGTTCAGGTCGGCGTCCCGCAGTCTGACCGGGACGGGGACGGCGCCCTTCTCGGCGAGTATCCGGGTGAGCTGGACGAGGACCGACGTCTTGCCTGCGCCCACACCGCCCACGAGCAGGTACGGCCGCCGGGTGCGCCGGTCGCGCAGGCCCCGGGCGATGATCAGGCACATCTCCTTCCGCCCGACCACGTCCGCGACGACCGGGCCGGCCGTCGGCACGACGCTGCGCGGGTCCTTCCTGGCCGCCCGGGTCATGGGGCGGCGCACCGAGGCATAGGTCAGGACGAGGAAGCAGAAGGTGGCGAGGCCGAGGCTCAGGAACGGGGCCACGAATCCGTAGACCACCGCGCAGCCGTCGCCCCGGGCCCGGCACCACTTCTCCACCGGGGAGCGGTCCCCGGCGACGAGGGCGAAGACGCCGAAGCCGACCCAGGCCAGGAGGAGGGGAACGGCCATGTAGGAGAGCCGCTGCAGGAGCGACCGCCTCATCCACCACCGCTGGGCCGGTGCCACCTTCCTGCGGGCGGCCAGCCTGACCCTCAGGGCGCGCTCGCAACGGCCGAGAGTGCCGACGGCACGGGACACGGAGCGCCGGGGCCGGACCAGGAGCGGAGCCTTCCGGGGTACGGCCTTGTCCTTGGGGTGCCTGATGACGTAGCCCATGGCGGGTGAGTGGATTCCGTGGTTTCGTCCATCATGGGCGCCGCACCGTCACCGCGGCGTGACCGCGGCGTCGGTGCCCGTCGACGCCGGACGCGGCCGGGCGGAGGCCGGCCACGAGGCCGAGCAGTTCCGGCGTCGGGTGCAGACCGAGTTCGCTCCGGAGGAGCGAGCGGTACTGCCGGAACTCGCGGAGCGCCTCGGACTGGTTGCCCTCGGCGAGATGGGCCGTGATCAGGGCCGCGCGGGCGCTCTCCCGCAGGGGGTCGGCGCGGACGGCCGCACCGGCGGCCGACACCGCGTGGGCGAAGTGCCGCGTCCTGGCGAACCGGCCCGCGAGCGCTTCGAGTGCGTGCAGCCGCAGCTGCCGCCACTCCTCCGCTTCGCGCAGCGCCCACTCGTCGCACCATCCGGGCAGCAGGTCCTGGGACAGGCCCTCGATCTCCCGGGTACCGACGCCTTGGGTGCCGACGTCGTGAGTGCCGACGTCCTGGGTGCCGACGTCTTGGGTGCTGGGATCCCGTGGGACGGCGCACGGGGATTCCGGTCCGTCCAGGACGGCCCGGGCGAGGGAGCGGAGCCCGTGGAGGTCGACCGCGACGCCTTCGGCGAGTGCGAGCTCCGCGGGGCCGACGTCGAGGACCCGGCGGCACCCCGCGCCGCGGAGGCGGTTGAGGGCCGACCGCAGGGCGGCGTGGGCCCGCGCCTCGGACACGTCGGGCCACAGGTTCTCCGCGACGGCGCTCCGTGCCACCCCGCCGGGGCGGAGGGCCACATAGGCCAGCAGGCGCTCGGATCCGGCGGGGATGCGTACGAGGACGTCGCCCGCGGCCAGGCGGAATCCGCCGAGCAGGGCGATGCGGAGGGTCGCGCCTTCGTCTCGTGAGGGCACCCTTCCATCGTGGGCGGGCGCCCGCCGGGTGTCGAATCGCAGGAATGTCACGGAAAGCGTCCCAGGAATTGCTTTCCGTAATGTCGACGGGTGGAGAAAAAGCCCCCGCCGATGAATCGGCAGGGGCTTCACTGTGCGCCGCCAGGGACTCGAACCCCGGACCCGCTGATTAAGAGTCAGCTGCTCTAACCAACTGAGCTAGCGGCGCGCGACATGAATATTACATGACTTTCGCGGGTGCGCTGACCCGGCTGACCAGCGGGAACCCGGGGCCGGCCGAAGCTCCCCGCATGGACAGCGACGACGGGAGGGGAAACCATGGAGATGAGGGTCCGCCTGTCCTACGGGCCGTCGTACAGACAAGGGAGGTAGTCCCATGTCATCCACCCTCAATCCGCACTCGGAGACATCTCAGGCCGCCGCCGGCGGGCTGACGCTGTTCGCGGCAGTGATGATGCTGATCGCGGGCTTCGTCGATATCTTCCGGGGAATCATGGCCATCGTCCATGACAACGTCTTCATCAGTACGCCGGACTACGTCTTCAAGTTCAGTCTGGCGGGCTGGGGATGGATCCACCTGTTCCTCGGAATCGCGGCGCTGATGGTGGGCGTCGGCCTGTTCCGGGTGTCCCTGTGGGCCAGGGTCCTCGGCGTGATCATCGCGGCGCTGCTGCTGATCGTCAACTTCCTGTCCATCCCGTACTACCCGCTGTGGTCGATCGTGGTCATCGCGCTGTGCGCCTTCGTCATCTGGGCGCTGTGCGTGGTCCGGCACGAGGACGTCTAGGGCGGCTGAGCGACGTTCCGGCCCCGCGGCCGGGCCGCCCGGGAACAGCACCTCCGCCGAGGGCCCGTCGTTTCGCAACTGAGTACGACAGCGGATGCGCTCGAACGGCGCTCCTGCCCAAGGTGGACCCCATGACGGATGCTCATGAGGGCCCTGCGGACGCCCGCGCGGAGAACCGGGCCCCGTACGTGACGGCCATGCTGGTGCTCACGCTGCTGTTCCTGACGCCCGGCATCGGGCTCTGGGTGCTGGAACTGCGGCCCGCCGGGCACCACGGGACGGGCACCGGATGCGCCCGGCTCGGCGCCGCGATCGTCGGGGCGCCCGCGGCGGGGGCGCTCCTCGGCGGCATGCTGGCCGTCGTCCGCCGCAGACACGGCGGACCGGCGGCGGCGACAGGGGCTTTCCTCGGGGCGATCGGCCTGTGCGCCTACGGCGTCCGCATCTTCTCCGAGACGTTCCAGCTGCTGCCGTGACCCCGGGGAGCGACCCGGGCCGGACGAGCCGGCGCGGACCGCTCCGTCGGCGTGCGTGTCGAACGGCGCCCGGCGTCGTTCACTCCATGAAGGCATTTCGTGCATTTCCTGTGCATTCCTCTGTAATCGACTGGAAGGATCAGTAATGCGCTTCATCCGCCCCGCGCTCGTCGCTCTCGCCGGATGCACTCTCGCCCTGGCCCTGCCCACGGGATCGGCGGTCGCCGCCAAGGGCTGGTTCTCCTGGGCGGGACCCAAAGGCGCCCCGTTCTACATCCAGAACCCGCCGGACGGCCGGTGCCTGACGATGAGCGACGAGGCCCGCGGTGCGCACAACGGCACGGCGGTCCCGGTGGCCCTTTACACCGACAAGACCTGCAAGCGACAGGCGCTCCGCCTCTCCCCCGGCAAGGACGCCCCGCGCAACCTCCGCTTCGCCAGCGTGAGGTTCGGCGGCCGCTGACCGTCCTCCCCGGCGACCGATGCCGGCCCCCACGGCGCTTCAGCTATGTTGAGCGCCGTGGGACGAGAACGAAGCACACCGGTGCCATCAGGGCAGCAGGCGCGCGCTCAGGCGTCCGCGATCACGCCGGGAAAGCCGGGCGGGCCGGGGCAGCGGCCCCGCGTCCCGGAGCCGGCGCCCGCGGACAAGGTCCGCGCCCTGTTCGGCGGTCACCGGCTGTCTCCCGGGCAGCGGCGCATCGCGCAGTACATCACCGACCACCTCACCGAGGCCGCGTTCCTGTCGATCACGGACCTCGCGGACCGCGTGGGCGTGAGCCAGCCGTCGGTGACCCGCTTCGCGGTCTCCGTGGGCTTCAGCGGGTATCCGGCGCTCCGGGAGGCGCTGCAGCCGATCGCTCTGAGCGCGGTCGCCGGCTCCCCCGGCGCACGGGAGGAGGACCGCCGCAACGAACTGCAGGCGGCGGTCGACGCCGAGATCGCGAACCTGGAGGGCCTGCGCCGCGCGTTCACGGACACCGACCAGGTGCTCGAGATCGGCCACGAGCTGGCCAGGTCGGTCCCGCTGACGATCCTCGGCCTGCGGATCTCCGTCTCGCTGGCGGAGTACTTCGCGTACGCGGCGAAGCGGATCCACCCGGACGTGCGCCTCGTCTCGCGCGGGGGCAGCGTCGCCTACGACGCCCTGCTCCAGTCGCGCGAGGCGGGCGGCACGTGGGTGCTGGCGTTCGCCATGCCGCGGCACTCCAAGGAGATGCTGGCGGCGATGCGGGCCGCCCGCAGCACGGGCCTGCGCGTCGCGCTGATCACGGACGCAAGCCTGGGGCCCCTGGTGGAGGAGGCCGACGTGGCGCTCACCGCAGGCACCGGCTCGCGCCTGGTCTTCGACTCCTACGCGGCGCCGGGGGTGCTGTCCGCGGCGATCCTCCAGGCCATGGCCGACGCCGATCCCGAGCGCACGCAGATGCGGCTGGAGAAGTACGAGCAGGCCGCGGAGCAGCACGACTTCTTCCTCGACGACTGACGGCGCACCCGGCGGCCGGTGTCCTGACACCCGATAACGGACTTTCGCCCCGTAATCGGCCACCGGCTCGAATGAAAATTTTCATACCCTTGCTTACCGGGCAGTAAATATATTTACTGCATGTGGCACCCGGGCTTGCAGCGCTCACGACGGTGAGCGCCCGGGGCGTCAAGGTGGGCGAACACCAGGGACGAGACCCTCCTCATCGGCCCTGCGCGTTCCGTTTGGGTGGTCCGCTCCCCTCGGACACCCCCGGCGGCCCCGGTCTACCCCTGGGCCGGGGCCGTCGGCAACACCCGCGCACCCGCCTCACGGGGCGTCGAAGAGCCGGTTGCCGTCGCTCATCAGCCCCGCCCTCTTCACACTCCGCAGCACCGGCAGCACCTCCAGGCGGTGCACGGCCGTCAGCGCGCCGATGCCCTCCGTCATATACCGGTACAGGTCGCGCTGATCGCGGCAGAGCACCGAGGCGACGAGGTTGGCCGCGCCCGTCACCGCCGCGGCGAACGGCACTTGCGGGTGGCGGGCGAGCGCCGCGCCGACCGCCGCCAGGTCACTCGGCGCGACCGTGGCGGAGATCCCGGCCTCGAGCGCGTAGCCGAGGTGGACGGAGTGGACCTCGACGTCGAAGGAGAGCGCGCCGCTCCCCCGCAGGTACTCGATGCGCCGCCGGACCGTGGACTCCGACCGGCCGGCCGCCGCGGCGAGCTCCGGGTAGCCCGCCCGGCCGTCCCGGGCGAGCACGGCCAGCATCGCGTAGTCGGCATCGTCGAGCCGGACGACGTCCTCGCCCGCGCCCTCCCCGCCGGCCGGTACGGGCTCCAGCGCCGCGATCTGTTCGCAGGTCAGCTCGTCGCGCCCGAAGCAGCGGTTCGCGCCGCCGGTGTACTCGTGCAGCATGGTCTGCGCCGTGACGCCGGTGACCTGCCGGGTGCGGGGCAGCTTACGGAGCAGGAGCGCCTCGTGGTCCTCACGGGTGCGCGAGCTGACGAGGCAGCCCACCTCGGTGCCGCCCGAGAAGATCTTGACCCATCCCGTGTCCGGACGGCGCGCCAGCGCCTCGGCGATGCCGAGGGCCGCCCCCGGGACGCACTGGATGCGCAACCTCGACTCGTACAGGCCGACGCGCTCGCCCTCGGGCAGGCCGAGCACCCGCAGCAGGCCCGCGCCGCGCAGCCTGCGGTAGCGGCGGATCACCGTCTGGTCCGTGACGCCGAGGGCGGCGGCGATGCGGCTGAAGGCGGCCCGGCCGTCGAGCATCAGCGCCTGCACCAGCTGCCGGTCCAGAGGGTCGAACACCTGCACGTCATCGGTCACGCTTTCCATCATTCCACGCCCCATCCACATCGGATTCCGTCACCGGACCTGGCCTGAGTTCTGAGAAACGGCCACCGGGTGCGACCTTCGGTCCTCGTCGGACAACACCCTCCGGAGGTATGGAAGATGCGTAAATGGCTACCGCTCGTGGCCGTGTGCCTGGGGACGTTCATGCTGCTCGTGGACGTGACCATCGTCGTCGTGGCGCTCCCCGACATGGCCGGGAGCCTGCGCACCTCGTTCGCGGACCTGCAGTGGGTGATGGACGTCTACGCGCTCGCGCTCGCGGCGCTGCTGCTGGGCGTCGGCTCCCTCGCCGACCGCGCCGGCCACCGGCAGGTGTACGTGGCGGGCCTCACGTTGTTCGCCCTCGCCTCGCTGGCCTGCGGCCTGGCGACCGGCCCGCAGGCCCTGATCGTCTTCCGCGGCGTCCAGGGCATCGGCGGCGCCGCGATGCTCGCGACGACGACGGCACTGATCAGCAGCATCTACCACGGCCGGGACCGGGGCGTGGCGTTCGGCGCCTGGGGCGCGGTCAGCGGAGCCGCCTCGGCGGCCGGGCCGGTCATGGGCGGTCTGCTCACCGAGCACCTGGACTGGCGCTGGATCTTCTTCGTGAACCTGCCCATCAGCGTGCTGGCCATCGTCATGACGCTGCGGTTCGTCGCCGCGGCGCCGCCCCGCCGGGGCCGCGGGGTGGACGTGCCCGGGCTGGTCGCCTTCACCGTGGCGGCGGGCGGCGCGACGTACGCGCTGATCAAGGGCGGCGACTACGGCTGGACGTCGGCCGCGACCCTGGGCGTCTTCGGGCTCGCCGCGGCCGCCCTGGTCGCGTTCGTGCTGATCGAGACGCGCCGCGAGCAGCCGCTGCTGGACCTGAAGCTGTTCCGCCGCGCATCCTTCTCCGGCCTGATGGCGGCCGCGGTCCTGCTGTCCGTCGCCGCGTTCTCGTACCTCGCCTACACCTCGCTGTGGCTGCAGTCCGTCCGCGGCATGGGACCGGTCGCCGCAGGCCTGACCTGTCTGCCGATGAGTGCGGCCGCGTTCGTCGTCGCGTCGCTGGCCGGGCGCTTCCTGCACGACGTCTCGCCGCGCTGGACCATCGGCGGCGGGCTGCTGCTCATCGGTGCGGGCGCCTTCCTCCAGGCGACCGTGGACGCGGGCTCGACGTGGACGGCCCTCGTGCCGGGTCTCGCGGTGACCGGCGTCGGCGTCGGGATCGCCACGCCCATGCTGGCGTCCGCGGCGATGGCCTCGGTGGCGCCGGAGCGCGCCGGGATGGCCAGCGGCGCCGTCAACACCGCGCGCCAGCTGGGGAACGCCCTGGGCATCGCCGTCCTCGGCGTGGTCTTCCACGCCGGGCTGGCGGGCGCCCTCCGCGACCACGGGGCCGGGGCCGTCGCCGACCCGTCCGCGACCGCCGACGCCCTGGCGGGGGGCCAGGCCGGAGCGGTCGTCGCCCAGTCCGGCCCCGCGCAGCGGGATCTGATCGGGCAGCTGGTGCACGAGGCCTTCGCGGCCGGCCTGCGGCAGACGTTCCTCGTCTCCGGGGTCCTGGGGG
>NZ_JBAMDC010000184.1:0-13048 GCF_036961605.1 Streptomyces sp. KLMMK | reverse complement strand
CCGGAGGCTGCGGACGTCCAGGTGGCGCAGGACCCGGTCCACCACCTCCGGGTCCGCGCCCGGTTCGCTGCGGGCCGCCAGGACCTCGCGGCGGGCGGCCGAGAGCATCTCGGCCTGGATGCGCTGGGTCACCCGGATCCTTTCCACCCGCTGTGCGTGCGCCTCGCGGCGCTCCTCGTCGACCATGTCGGGGCTGATGCGTGCGCCGACGTCGTAGGCGCGCCGCGTGAGCTGCTCGACCATGTCGTCGGGGAGCTCCTCGGTCTCCTGGATCTCCTTCAGCCGCCGTTTGGCGGCCTTCGCGGCGCGCACGGCGAGCAGCCGGGCGAGCTCCCGCTCGGCGTCGGAGTCGGACTGCACGCCCAGCCGCCGCACGAGCCACGGCAGGGTGAGGCCCTGAAGGACGAGCGTGGCGAGGATGACGGCGAAGGCGACGAAGACGATCTCGTCGCGGGCGGGGAAGGGCGTCTTGTCGTCCTGGGCGTGCGGGATGGCGAGGGCGAGCGCGACGGAGGCGACGCCGCGCATCCCGGACCACCACATCACGACCGTCTCGCGCCAGCTGAGGGGGACGTCCTCGTCGATGTCCCGCCGGCTGTGCAGCTGTTTGGCCAGCCACGCGGCGGGCAGCAGCCACAGCAGCCGTACGCCGACGACGACCGCGACGACGACGGCGCCGATGCCCAGCATCTCGCTCCACCGGCCGGAGGCGGTCCGCAGGACGTGGTGGAGTTCGAGGCCGATGAGGCCGAAGGCGACGCCGGTGACGAGGGTGTCGACGACCTCCCAGAAGGAGTGCCGGGCGAGCCGGCCGAGCACGTCGTCGGCGTCACCGGCGTACTCGGCGAGGAAGAGCCCGGTGACCAGCACGGCGAGCACGCCGGAGCCCTTGAACTCCTCGGCGAGGACGTAGGAGACGAAGGGGACGAGCAGGGTGAGGCCGATCTGGAGGGTCGCGTCCCCGAGGACGTCCATGAGCTTCTTGGCCGCCCAGCCGAGCGCGAGCCCGACCACGAGGGCGACCACGGCGGACAGCACGAACTCGCCCGCGGCCTTCGGGGCGGAGAAGCTGCCGCTGACGGCCGCCGCGATGGCCACGTGGTAGAGCACGATGGCCGTCACGTCGTTGAAGAGCCCCTCGCCCTCCAGGATGGAGATCAGGCGGCGCGGCAGCCCGAGCGAGCCCGCGACGGCCGTCGCGGCGACCGGGTCGGGCGGGGCGACGAGGGCGCCGAGGGCGACGGCCGCGGCGAGGGAGATGCCGGGCACGATCGCGTCGGCGACGGCGGCCACGGCCGCGGTCGTCACGAACACCAGGGCGACCGCGAGCAGCAGGATGGGCCGGACGTTGGCCTGGAACTGCCGCCAGGACGTGCGCTGCACGGACGCGTAGAGCAGGGGCGGCAGCACCAGCGGGAGGATGAACTCCGGCGGCATCTCCACGCTGGGCACGAACGGCAGCAGCGCGAGGACGATGCCGCCCAGCGTCATGAGGACGGGCGCCGGCAGGCTCAGGCGGTCCGCGACGGGCACCATGACCAGCGACCCGATGAGCAGCACGAACAGCAGGGCGAGCTGGTCCACGGACGTCCTCCGGGCGGAGCGGGAAGTGGATCGTTCCCCAGCCTGCCACGAACCGGACGAACCCGGATCTTCCGGAGATTCCGGACGGAGTCAGCGGATGCTGCTCACAGCGCCTTCGTCATCGCACGGTGCGGTATGCCGCTGCCCTCGTCGAACTCGGGCCCGTGCGCCGCATAGCCGAGCCGCTCGTAGAAGCCGAGGGCGTGCGTCTGGGCCTCCAGGTAGACCCGGGCCAGGCCCAGCCGGCGGGCTTCCGCCTCGACGGCCAGGACGAGCTCGGCGCCCAGGCCCGTGCCACGCGCGGCACGGGAGACGGCGAGCCGGCCGAGGACGGCCGTGACGTCGTCCCCGACGCCCGCGTGGCCGTACTTCTTCCGGGCCGGGGCGCCGTGCAGGAAGCGGACCGTGCCGACGGGGCCGGCCGGGCCGGTGGCCAGGAGGTGGACGGCGTGGACGTCGTAGGCGTCCATCTCCTCGGCCTCGGGGATGCGCTGCTCGCCGACGAAGACCTCGCGGCGCACGGCGTGGCAGCCGGGCAGCCCGTCGGGGCCGACGACGCGGACCGTGATCCCCTGCGCGGCGCCCACGGTGCTCAGGCGCTCTCGGCGCGCACCGTGTCCAGCGCGCGCTGCAGGTCCTCGGGGTAGGAGCTCTCGAACTCGACCCAGCGGCCGTCCTCGGGGTGCTCGAAGCCGAGCCGCACGGCGTGCAGCCACTGGCGGGTGAGCTTGAGGCGCTTGGCGAGGGTCGGGTCGGCGCCGTAGGTGAGGTCGCCGACGCAAGGGTGGCGGTGGGCGGCCATGTGCACACGGATCTGGTGCGTACGGCCGGTCTCCAGCTTCACGTCCAGCAGGCTGGCCGCGCGGAACGCCTCGATCAGGTCGTAGTGGGTGACCGAGGGCTTGCCCTCGGCGGTGACGGCCCACTTGTAGTCGTGGTTCGGGTGGCGGCCGATGGGGGCGTCGATGGTGCCGCTCATCGGATCGGGGTGCCCCTGGACCAGCGTGTGATAGCGCTTGTCGACCGTGCGCTCGCGGAACTGCTGCTTGAGCAGGGTGTAGGCGCGCTCGGACTTGGCGACGACCATCAGGCCGGAGGTGCCGACGTCCAGGCGGTGCACGATGCCCTGGCGCTCGGCGGCGCCGGAGGTGGAGATGCGGTAGCCCGCGGCGGCCAGGCCGCCGATGACCGTCGGGCCCGTCCAGCCGGGGCTGGGGTGGGCCGCCACGCCGACCGGCTTGACGATCACGACGATGTCGTCGTCGTCATGGACGATCTCCATGCCCTCGACGGGCTCGGCGACGATCTGCACCGGGGCGGGCGCGGCGGGCATCTCGACCTCCAGCCAGGCCCCGCCGGTCACGCGGTCGGACTTCCCGGCCACCGCCCCGTCCAGCTGGACCTTGCCCGCGGCCGCCAGCTCGGCCGCCTTGGTGCGGGAAAAGCCGAACATACGGGCGATGGCGGCGTCGACGCGCTCGCCCTCCAGGCCGTCGGGTACGGGCAGGGCGCGGATCTCGGGAATGGTGCTCACCCGTCGAGTATGACGGACGGGTGTGACACCCCCGCCCCGGGCTCAGTCCTGGTGGACCGTCGGGCTCAGTCCTGGTGGACCGTGCCGTCCGGGTCCAGACCGCGGAAGGACAGGATCACGATCAGGAAGCCGCCGCAGACGATCGCGGAGTCCGCGAGGTTGAAGACCGCGAAGTGCGCGGGCGCGATGAAGTCGACGACACCGCCCTCGAAGCCGCCCGGGGCGCGGAACAGGCGGTCCGTGAGGTTGCCCAGCGCGCCGCCGAGCAGCATGCCCAGCGCGATCGCCCACGGCAGGCTGTAGAGCTTGCGGGCGATCCGCGCGATCACGACGATCACGGCGGAGGCGATCACCGTGAAGACGATCGTCATCGCCTCGCCGATGCCGAAGGCGGCACCGCGGTTGCGGACCACCTCCAGCTGCAGCCACGTGCCGAACACCTCGATCGGGTCGTGGTGCTCCAGCTTCGCGACCACGAACAGCTTGCTGCCGAGGTCCAGCAGATAGGCGAAGGCGGCCACCGCCAGGAGTACCCCGATGCGCCGCCCGCCCTTGGCCGCGGTCGGTTCCGCGGCCTCCGGCGTGCCGGTGGTGGTCTGTTCCGCCTCTGTCACGTGAGTCCTTCGACGTCGTCCAGGTCGCCAGGGCCTGCCTGACTGAGGACGAGGGTACGGCACGCCCGTGCGACGGGGTCAGCGGCGTTCCTGGCGTTGTTTGCACTCCACGCACAGGGTGGCCCGCGGGAACGCCTGCATGCGGGCCTTGCCGATGGGCTTCCCGCAGTTCTCGCAGAGGCCGTACGTGCCCGCGTCGAGCCGTTCCAGCGCCCGCTCGGTCTGGTCCAGCATCTCCCGGGCGTTGGCCGCCAGGGCCAGCTCGTGCTCCCGGGTGATGTTCTTGGTGCCGGTGTCGGCCTGGTCGTCGCCCGCGCCGTCGCCCGAGTCCCGCATCAGGCCGGTGATCGCCTCCTCCGAGTGGGCGATCTCCGCCCGCAGCCGCAGCACCTCGCTCTGCAGCTCCGTCCGGGCCTCGGCCACCTCGCCCGGCGACCAGGGCTCCTCCCCCGGCCGTACGGCCAGCTCGCCGGGCTCCGCGGGCCCCGTACGGGCCCCCGGCACCTTCCCGGCGGCCTTCGTCCCGTCCATCGTCTTCTTCGCAGCCACCGTCCTGGCTCCCGTCTTCTTCTCCGTGAGGGCGGCCTTCCCGCTGGAGGCCTCCCCCGTACCAGAAACCGCACCGCCGCCGGCGGCCGTCCTCTTCTTCGCCGCGGCCTCCCCGGCGACCACCTCGGCCGCGGCCTTCTTCGCCGTCCCCTTGCCCCCGGCCCCACCGGCCACGGCCTTCTTGGCCGAGGCAGCCGCCTTCTTGGCCGGGGCCTTCTTGGCCGGGGCCTTCTTGGCCGGGGCCTTCTGCGTCGCGGTCGCGTTCCCGCCCGCGGTCTCCCCGGCCGGGGCCACCACCTTCTCGGCGGCCTCCTTGGCCGCGCCCTTCTTCGTCGTCGCCTTCTTGGCCGGAGACGCACCGGCCGCCGCCGGAACCGCGGCGGCCTTCCCGGGCGCCACCTTCTTGGCCGAGGCCGCCTTCTTCGCCTTCGCCGTCCCGGTCGCAGTCGCCCCGCCCGAAACCGCCGCCTTGGCCGAGGCCGCCTTCTTGGCGGAGGCCGTCTTCTTCGCCTTCGCCGTCCCACCCGCCGTCGCCCCGGCCGAAACCGCCGCCTTCTTGGACGCCTTCTTCGCCGCCGCCTTCCCGGCCGCGGGCGTACCGGAGGCCGCCGGAGCGGACTTCCCGCCCGTCACCTTCTTGGCCGCGGCCGTCTTCTGCGCCGCGGCGGCCTTCTTCGCCGTCACACCCGCGGCCGTCTCCTTCGCGGCAGACGCCTTCTTCGCGTTCTTCGCGGCAGAGGGCTTCGCCGCCGCCTCCCCGGCCGGAGCGGCCGCCTCCGCGGCCTTGGCGCCCTTGCCCGCCGCCGGCGGCGTCCTCCCCGGACCAGTCGCCTTCCCGCCGCCTCCGGCGGCCTTCGCGGCAGCGGACCCGGCCCCGTGGGCCTTCCCCTGAGCGGAAGCGGCATCCGCCGCTTCCGCCGCCGCTCTCTTCGCCACCATGACCGCGGCCCCTTCACATTTTATGATCTTGCGCGCGAATCGTGCCGGAACGATAAAACTCCACCGGTCACGCGGCAACGGGGCACGCCGGTCTCCTCGGTTGTGCCCCGCCCCCGGCCCTGTAATCGGACTGCACCCGTCCCCCGCCCGGCCCCGGCCGAAACCGGTGGGCCGCGTCCGGTCCGGCCCCGTACACTGGGGCGCAGCGAAAGGCGTGGAAGGGACGAGTAGCGCCGCACGCAGCCTGTAGCGACCCGGGGACGGTGGGAGCCCGGGGGCGTGCGCGGTGTGAAGATCACCCCTGAGCCGCCGGAAGAACACCCCCGGACGCCCCGGCGGGTCAGTAGAGCCGGCATCGCGGCCCAATGAGGGGGCCCGGGCGCAAGCGCCCGCGGCCAAGGAGGGTGGTACCGCGGGAAGCGCACCGCACGGCGCATCTCGTCCCTCCGACGGACAGCGCAATGACGTTCCGCCGGAGGAAGCCTCATATGAGTCCCCAGCCGCAGTACCACCAGGTACCCGCCCAGGTGGACCTGCCCGCCCTGGAGCACGCCGTGCTCGAGTTCTGGCGCGAGAGCAAGGTCTTCGCCCGTAGCCTCGAGCAGTCCGAGGGGCGCCCCGAGTGGGTGTTCTACGAGGGCCCGCCCACGGCCAACGGCATGCCGGGCGCGCACCACATCGAGGCCCGCGTCTTCAAGGACGTCTTCCCCCGCTTCCGCACGATGCAGGGCTACCACGTCGGCCGCAAGGCCGGCTGGGACTGCCACGGCCTGCCGGTGGAGCTCGCGGTGGAGAAGGAGCTGGGCTTCTCGGGCAAGCAGGACATCGAGGCGTACGGCATCGCGGCCTTCAACGACAAGTGCCGCGAATCCGTCACCCGCCACACGGACGCCTTCGCCGAGCTCACCACCCGCATGGGCTACTGGGTCGACCTGGACGACGCCTACCGCACGATGGACCCGGACTACGTCCAGTCCGTGTGGTGGTCGCTGAAGGAGATCTTCAACAAGGGCCTGCTGGTCCAGGACCACCGCGTGGCCCCCTGGTGCCCCCGCTGCGGCACCGGCCTGTCGGACCACGAGCTGGCCCAGGGCTACGAGACGGTCGTCGACCCCTCCGTCTTCGTCCGCTTCCCGCTGACCTCCGGCCCGCTCGCGGGCGAGGCCTCGCTGCTGGTGTGGACGACCACCCCGTGGACCCTGGTCTCCAACACGGCCGCCGCCGCGCACCCCGACGTCACCTACGTCGTCGCCACCGACGGCACCGAGAAGCTGGTCGTCGCCGAGCCGCTGCTGGAGAAGGCCCTCGGCGAGGGCTGGACCGCGACGGGGCAGTCCTTCACCGGCCGCGAGATGGAGCGCTGGGCCTACCGCCGCCCGTTCGACCTGGTCGAGCTGGAGGGCGCCAACTTTGTCGTCAACGCCGACTACGTCACGACCGAGGACGGCACGGGTCTGGTCCACCAGGCGCCCGCCTTCGGTGAGGACGACCTCAGGACCTGCCGCGCCTACGGCCTGCCGGTCGTCAACCCGGTCCGCCCGGACGGCACCTTCGAGGAGGGCCTCGGCCTCATCGGCGGCCAGTTCTTCAAGAAGGCCGACGAGAAGCTCGTCGAGGACCTCTCCGAGCGCGGCCTGCTCTTCAAGCACATCGCCTACGAGCACAGCTACCCGCACTGCTGGCGCTGCCACACCGCGCTGCTCTACTACGCGCAGCCGTCCTGGTACATCCGCACCACCGCGGTCAAGGACCGGCTGCTCGAGGAGAACGAGAAGACCAACTGGTTCCCCGAGTCGGTCAAGCACGGCCGCTTCGGCGACTGGCTGAACAACAACATCGACTGGGCGCTCTCCCGCAACCGCTACTGGGGCACGCCGCTGCCCATCTGGCGCTGCGAGGAGAACCACCTCACCTGCGTCGGCTCGCTGGCCGAGCTCACCGAGCTCACCGGCGCCGACCAGAGTGGTCTCGACCCGCACCGCCCCTACATCGACGACGTCACCTTCACCTGCACCGCCGAGGGCTGCTCGCACACGGCCGTGCGCGTGCCGGAGGTCATCGACGCCTGGTACGACTCGGGCTCGATGCCGTTCGCGCAGTGGGGCTACCCGTACAAGAACAAGGAGCTCTTCGAGCAGCGCTACCCGGCGCAGTTCATCTCCGAGGCGATCGACCAGACGCGCGGCTGGTTCTACACGCTGATGGCCGTCGGCACCCTCGTCTTCGACAAGTCCTCGTACGAGAACGTCGTCTGCCTGGGCCACATCCTCGCCGAGGACGGCCGGAAGATGTCCAAGCACCTGGGCAACATCCTCCAGCCGATCCCGCTGATGGACCAGCACGGCGCCGACGCCGTCCGCTGGTTCATGGCGGCCGGCGGCTCCCCGTGGGCCGCGCGCCGCGTGGGCCACGGCACCATCCAGGAGGTCGTCCGCAAGACGCTCCTCACCTACTGGAACACGGTCGCCTTCCAGGCCCTCTACGCCCGTACGTCCGGCTGGGCGCCCAGCGCCGCGGACCCGGCCCCGGCCGACCGCCCGCTGCTGGACCGCTGGCTGCTCGGCGAGCTCAACGCCCTGGTCGGCCAGGTCACCCAGGCCATGGAGGCCTACGACACCCAGCGCGCCGGCAAGCTGCTGTCCTCCTTCGTCGACGACCTGTCCAACTGGTACGTGCGCCGCTCGCGCCGCCGGTTCTGGCAGGGTGACGCGGCCGCGCTGCGCACCCTCCACGAGGTCGTCGAGACGGTGACCCGCCTGATGGCTCCGCTGGTGCCGTTCATCACCGAGCGCGTCTGGCAGGACCTCGTGGTCCCCGTCGACCCGCAGGCCCCCGCGTCGGTCCACCTGGCCACCTGGCCGGTGGCGGACGCCGCCCTCGTCGACCCGAAGCTGTCGCAGCACATGCTGCTCGTGCGGCGCCTGGTCGAGCTGGGCCGCGCCACCCGCGCGGAGTCCGGCGTCAAGACCCGCCAGCCGCTCTCCCGCGCGCTGGTGGCCTCGGTCGGCTTCGACGAGCTGGGCCCCGAGCTGCGCGCCCAGATCGCCGAGGAGCTCAATGTCTCCTCCCTCGCCTCCCTCTCCGAAGTGGGGGGCTCCCTGGTCGACACCACCGCCAAGGCCAACTTCCGTGCTCTGGGCAAGCGGTTCGGCAAGGGCGTCCAGGCGGTCGCCAAGGCCGTCGCCGGGGCCGACGCCGCGGCGCTGTCGCTGGCCCTGCGTGAGGGCACGGCCTCGGTCGAGGTGGACGGCGAGACGGTCGCCCTCTCCCCCGACGAGGTCATCATCACCGAAACGCCCCGCGAGGGCTGGTCGGTGGCCTCGGACTCGGGCGCGACGGTGGCCCTCGACCTGGAGATCACCCCGGAGCTGCGCCGCGCGGGCCTCGCCCGCGATGCCGTCCGGCTCATCCAGGAGGCCCGGAAGAACAGCGGCCTCGACGTCGCCGACCGGATCGCCGTGCGCTGGGAGTCGGCGGCCGAGGAAGTCCGTACGGCCCTCTCGGAGCACGCCTCCCTGATTGCGGACGAGGTCCTGGCCACGGACTTCGCCGCGGGCGAGGCCGACGGATCCTACGGCGAGCCTTTCACCGACGAAGCGCTTTCGCTGACGTTCCGCCTCCGTAGGACGACCGAGGCCTGATAAGACCGGCAATGGCCGGGCAAGGATTTCCCTCGCCCGGCCATTGCCATATGTCGTATTGACCGACATCCGTACGGAAATGCAGAGCGCATAAAAGGGCCGGGCCCCTGGGGAATCCCAGGGGCCCGGCCCTTTATGACTGCCGACCGACCGACTGCCGACTAGCGGCCGTACGGGCGCCTCAGTTGTCGTCCTCGTCGATGAGGAAGCCCCGCATGGGGGACGGCGCCTGCTGCATCGGCTGCTGGCCCTGCGGCCGCACCGGTGCCATCGGCTGGGTCATCGCCGGGGACATCTGCTGCTGACCGCCGTAGGACGGGCCACCCATGGAGGAGTTTCCGCCCATCGAGGTGTTGCCACCCATGGACGGGTTGCCGCCCATGCTGTGGCCGCCCATGCCCGCACCTGCCGGAGCCATCGACCCGCTCATCGAGGGGGCCGCGGGCAGCGACGGGGTGTTCGGGTTGCGGGGCGGGGCCAGCGAGTCGTCCGCCTGGTTCTCCAGCTGGCGCAGCTGGCTCTCCAGGTAGGACTTCAGACGGGTGCGGTACTCGCGCTCGAAGCCGCGCAGGTCCTCGACCTTGCGCTCCAGCGTGGCGCGGGCGGACTCCAGGGAGCCCATCGCGACGCGGTGCTTCTCCTGCGCGTCCCGCTCCAGGGCGTCGGCCTTGGCGCGGGCGTCCCGCTCCAGGCCCTCGGCCCGGCTGCGCGCCTCGCCGACGATCTTGTTGGCCTCGGAACGGGCCTCCGCGATCGCCTGGTCGGCGGTCTGCTGAGCGAGCGAGAGCACACGGGCGGCGCTGTCACCGCCCGGGCCCTGGCCCGGCTGCGGCAGCTGCGGGCCGCCCATGGGGCCGTTCTGGCCCATGGGGTTCTGACCCATGGGACCGTTCTGACCCATGGGGTTCTGACCCATCGGACCGTTCTGACCCATGGGACCGCCCATGGGGCCGCCCATCGGACCGTTCTGACCCATGGGGCCGGGACCGTTCTGACCCATCGGGCCGGGACCGTGCGGACCCTGGGGACCGTGG
Source organism: Streptomyces sp. KLMMK (assembly GCF_036961605.1). NCBI lineage: Bacteria > Bacillati > Actinomycetota > Actinomycetes > Kitasatosporales > Streptomycetaceae > Streptomyces > Streptomyces sp. KLMMK. The sequence continues at coordinate 3,153 of NZ_JBAMDC010000184.1, read as the reverse complement.
CCGTGACCGCTGGGGCCGGCCGGAAGCTGCGGGGCACCGCCCGGCAGCTGCGGCGGGCCGCCCATCTGCTGCTGCTGCGGCACCGGCTGCGGTCCGGATATGGCGGCGGGCACCGGAGCCCCGCCGGGTCGCTGGTCCTGCGGCTCGGGCTTGCGCATGCCCTGCTGCTGGTTCTGCGCGGCGGCACGCGTGGCGGCGGCCAGCTTGGCGCGCAGGTCCTCGTTCTCGCGGAGCAGACGGGTCAGTTCGGCCTCGACCTCGTCCAGGAAGGCATCGACCTCGTCCTCGTCATAGCCTTCTCGGAGACGGACGGTCGTGAACTGCTTGTTCCGCACGTCCTCGGGGGTCAACGGCATCTCTTCTTCACCTCAACGTAGTCGTCGGCAATCGGCAAGACCGTATCGTTCACACCTGCTCCACGACGCGGATCAGGATGAAGACGATAATCATCAATACGAAGAAGGACAGGTCGAGCGCCACGCCCCCGAGACGCAGCGGCGGAATGAACCGCCGCAGAAGCTTGAGTGGCGGATCGGTGACAGTGTAGGTGGCCTCAAGGATGACCACCATCGCCTTACCGGGTTGCCATGAGCGAGCGAACTGGAAGACGTAATCCATCACCAGCCGGAAGATCAGTACAAACAGGAAGCAATACAGCGCGATGTAGATCACCTGCAGTGCGATGCTCATTCCCGCGCTTCCCTCTCCCCTTGCTCGTACCCGGCCTGTTCGGCCGTCATTCTCCCGGTATCGCCAGGTATTGCGTCTCAGCTCTGATTGAAGAACCCACCCTCTGCGATGCGGGCCTTGTCCTCCGCCGTGACATCGACGTTAGCAGGAGACAGCAGGAACACCTTCTGCGTCACCCGCTCGATGCTGCCGTGGAGACCGAAGACGAGGCCGGCGGCGAAGTCGACAAGTCGCTTCGCGTCCGTGTCGTCCATCTCCGTCAGATTCATGATCACCGGGGTGCCCTCGCGGAAGTGTTCCCCGATGGTACGGGCTTCGTTGTAGGTCCGGGGGTGCAACGTCGTGATGCGGTAGGGCTCCCGCTCGGACACAACCTTGGGCATGATCACCGGTGCGTTCTTCTCCAGAGAGTGGCGTTCGGGTGTGATGGACGCCACGGGGGCGATTCGGGCGGGTCGTCCCGTTTCCGCTGTGAGCGGAGTGGGTTCGCGCTGAGCAGGCGGCTGGGCGACTCGGACCGGTTCGTCCGATTGCGTCTGTTGTGCGAGGTGTTGCTGATGCTGCTGCCTGCGTCGGTCGGGCTCCGGCTCGGGTTCGAACTCGTCATCGGGGTCGAACCCCGGGCCGTCGTACCCATCGTCCTCCACGAGGCCGAGGTAGACCGCCATCTTGCGCATCGCGCCGGCCATTCTCTGCGTCCTCCGCTCTGTGGTGGATCGGCTCCGTCAACGGCGCCTTGGATCCACTCGGTCTGCCCGCCTTCTGGCGGGAATGACCATATTTTTTGCTGTGGTCCGACTTCTTGGCGACGTTACCCGAGCCTGGGTCGGACTCCGAGTACCGCCGATCCGACACGTACATGTGTCGCCCCGGCGGCCACGGCGTCATCCAGATCCGCGCTCATCCCTGCTGACACCATGTTCGCAGCAGGATGGGCCGCGCGCAGGCCCGTTGAGATTTCCATCAGCCGGCCGAAGGCGGCCCGCGGCCGTCCGGCATATGGTCCGACGAGCGGAGCGACCGTCATCAGGCCCGCGGGGCGCAGCCCTTCGGCTCCGGCGAGTGCGTCGGCGAGTTCTGCCACACCGTCAGGAGCGACTCCGCCCCTTTCGCTGCGTTTTCCGGGTTCGCCCGACTCTGCGTCAAGTGCCACCTGGATCAGGCAGTCCAGGGTCCGGCCGGCCTTGACGGCCGCCGCGGAAAGTGCGGTGACGAGGCGGGTCCGGTCGATCGAATGCACAAAGTCGGCGTAACCGGCCACCGAACGGACCTTGTTCGTCTGCAATTGTCCGACGAAGTGCCAGGTGAGGGGCAGGTCCGCGCACTCGGCCGCCTTGGGGGCCGCGTCCTGGTCGCGGTTCTCGGCGACGTGGCGCACCCCGAGCTCGGCGAGGAGTCGCACGTCACTCGCGGGGTAGGTCTTGGTGACCACGATGAGGGTCACGTCCTCGCGCGGGCGGCCCGCCGCGGCGCACGCCGCGGAGATACGTTCCTCCACGCGGGCCAGGTTGCCGGCGAGTTCCGTTCTCCGGTCCGTCACAGTCCTCAGTCCAACCAGACATAGCTGGCGAGTCGCCCCGTGGTGCGCTCGCGCCGGTACGAGAAGTGATCGGCCGACTCCAGCGTGCAGATGTGAGATTGTCCGCTCATCGTCACGCCGAGCCGGGCGAGTTGGGCGCGCACCCCCGCGGCCACATCCACGGCCGGGGTGCCCCGCCGGGTGGTGGCCCAGGCCTCGGGCACGGCCTCGGCGACCTCGGCCCGCATCGCCTCGGGCACCTCGTAGCACAGGCCGCAGACCGCGGGGCCGGTGTGCGCGAGGATCCGGGCGGGGTCCGCGCCGAGAGTGATCATCATCTCGACGGTCGCGGGAACCACCCCCGCGACCAGGCCCGGGCGGCCGGCGTGGGCCGCGCCCACGACTCCGGCGACCGGGTCGGCGAGGAGCACCGGGGTGCAGTCCGCGGTCAGGACCGCGAGGGCCAGACCGCGACGGGCGGTCACCACCCCGTCGACCGCGGGGATGCCGGCGCTCCGCCAGGGGCCGTCGACCACGGCCACGTCCCGGCCGTGCACCTGGTTCATCCAGACGACGCCCGCCGGGTCGAGGCCGAGCGACTTCGCCGCGCGCTCCCGGTTGGCCCGGACGGCGGCCGGGTCGTCGCCGACCGCGCCGCCGAGGTTCAGCTCGTCATACGGAGCGGCGCTCACCCCGCCCCACCTGTCGGTGAAGGCGAAGTGCGCGCCGCTCTCGTGCTGATCGTGCGACACAGCTTCCGATGTCACTGCGTGCTGTTGTCCTATGCCGCTCACTCGCTCGTACGTCCTACTTGAGGAAGTCCGGAACGTCCAGTTCCTCGGCGGTCGAGTCCTGGTACGGACGGGCCGGCGGGACCTGCGGGGAGGAGACCGGCGGCGGGGGGAGCTCGTTGACCGGCACCGGGTCGGCCGCGGGCTCCTCGG
>NZ_JBAMDC010000183.1:0-13079 GCF_036961605.1 Streptomyces sp. KLMMK | reverse complement strand
GGCGCCGGGCATCGGCTTCTTGCCGCCCTGGGCGACGTCCACCGGCAGCATGACGAGTGCGGTCGTACCGCCCGAGTCGGACGGACGGAGCTGGATGCGGATGCCGTGTCGCAGGGACAGGCGGCCGACCACGAACAGACCCATGCGCCGCGAGACCGAGACGTCCACGGTCGGCGGGCTGGCGAGCCGCTCGTTGATCGCGGCCAGGTCCTCCTGGGAGAGGCCGATGCCGGTGTCGTGGATCTCGACCAGCACCCGCCCGTCGGGCAGGGCGTGACCGGTGACCTTGACCTTGGTCTGCGGCGAGGAGAACGAGGTCGCGTTCTCGAGCAGCTCGGCGAGGAGGTGCACGAGGTCGTTGACGACGCGGCCGGCGACCTCGGTCGGCGGCACACCGCTCAGCTCGATGCGCTCGTACTGCTCCACCTCGGACGCGGCGGCACGGAGCACGTCGACGAGCGGGACGGGGCGGGTCCAGCGGCGGCCCGGCTCCTCGCCCGCGAGGACGAGGAGGTTTTCGCCGTTACGGCGCATGCGGGTCGCGAGGTGGTCGAGCTTGAACAGCGAGGACAGCTGGTCCGGGTCGGCCTCGCGGCTCTCGAGCTCGGAGATGAGCGAGAGCTGACGCTGGATGAGGCCCTGGCTCCGGCGCGAGAGGTTGGTGAACATCGCGTTGACGTTGCCCCGCAGAAGGGCCTGCTCGGCGGCGAGGCGGACGGCCTCGCGGTGCACGTCGTCGAAGGCCGCGGCCACCTTGCCGATCTCGTCGCGGCTGTGCACGCCGACGGACTCCACGGACGTGTCGACGTCCTGCGGGTCGGTCTCGGACAGCTGCTTGACGAGCTCGGGGAGGCGGTCCTGGGCGACCCTCTGGGCGGTGTCCTGCAGACGGCGCAGCGAGCGCACCATGGAGCGGGCCACGACGAAGGCGCCGACGAGCGAGATACCCAGAACGAGGATGATCAGAACACCGTTGAGGATCGCGTCCTGCTGGGCGTCCTCACGCAGCTCGAGGGCCTTCTGCTCCATCTGGGAGAGCAGGGTCTGCTCGATCTTGGACATCTCGCCGAGCTTGACCGACGCCAGGTCGTACCAGTCCTTGTAGGACTTCGGCTCGTTCTTGAGACCGTCCTGCTTGCTGAGGACGCGGTCGGTGTAGGTCTTCGCGGCCGTGATGTCCGCGTTGCCGCCGGTGATCGCCTGCAGCAGCTGCTGGGAGTCGCCGCCGCGGATGGCGATGAAGCGGCGGATGGCCTCGTTCTCGGCCTCGTACGCCTCGTGGCCGTACTGCTGGTCGTTGCCCGAGAGGTACGGGCCCTTCTTGTTGGCGAGGGCCGCACTGATCACGGCGCGCTGGATCGACGCGTACTCCTTGGCGGCGGAGAACGTCGCCAGCGCACGCGTGCTGGTGATCATTTCGGCGTTGCTGGTCGCCTGGGCCATGTCCTGGGACAGGGAGAGCAGCGAGTTGATCAGGCCGTCGTAGTTGTTGACGGTCCGCGCGATGTACTCGGGCTCGTTCTGGTAGGCGTCCTTGCGGACGTCCTGGATCTTCTTCAGCTGCCGGCTGATGTCGACCAGGGTGGTCTGCACACCGACCATCGTCGGGTCGGTCGGCTTCACGCCCTGGGTGGCCCCGGTGAAGGCGTTGATGGCCTGGTTGGTCTTCTCCCGCGACGCCGCGACCGCGTCGTCGTCGTTCAGACCCTTGGACAGCGGGCCGGCGGACTTGTCGCGCTCCTCCTGGAGCGCGTTGGCCAGCAGGGTCGCGCGACCGGTCATCTCCGTGAGGAGCTTCATGTGGTCGAGCTGCTCGACGTTGTTGAGCGCGTCGTTGATGCGCAGGCCACCCAGCGTCGTCGCGGCGACGACGGGCAGGGCCAGCAGGGATACGAGGCGGGTACTGATGCGCCAGTTGCGCAGGGCTATTCGTGAGCCGGGCCCACCGGGCAGCTTGGCCTTGTTCGTCTTGGCCTTCGCCTTTGACGTGGCCTGCTGGCGGTCTGCGGAACCGTCGCCCGCCGGCCCTTCGGCGGGCGTGCCGCGGTCGTTCGCACCGCGCGGCTCCGGCTCCGCCGCAGCGCTGCCATCCCTCTTGAAACGTCCCTGCACTAGCGTCGCAACCTCTGGACCAGGCGCCCCGCCTGTCGAGGCGGGACGGTGTCGAGTCGTGGGGGGACCGCGGTTGCCCCCTGGCGGTCCGTGGAATTCCAGCACAGTGCCAGATCTCCAACAAGGCCGGTGCACCGCACCCGCACCGGCATCACGCTCAGTGCCGGAAATCGTCACGGGGCGTAGAGGACCAGGGCCTTTATAAAGGGCATAGGCGGGCAAGTCGGCAGGCCCGCGGGGAGAGTCGTCCGGTGTCCCAGATTCCATGATCAGGAGCGGAACGTCAGGTTCAGCCCTGCAATGTCCGTTTCGTGAAAGCCGGAAGGCCGCCCGCTATGCGGCATTTTTCAGTGCTCTCGTGAGCAAACTCACAAGCAAGTCAGGACTTCTCCCGCGGACGCGTGGGGATAGGCGCGCCTAGCCTGTTCCTTTACGCAGGCCGCGAGAACACCCCCGCGCACCCAGCGCACCACGACACCGCGAGGCAGCAAGTGAAGACCAGCACGACGAAGCTGACGTCCCGGAACGCGACCCCGAAGGCGAACCGGAAGACCGCCAACCCGCGCCGTACGACGCTCGTCCACCTCGACGACAGCGCCTCCCTGCGGATCGCCGAGGCCGTCGCCCACGCCACCGAGCTGCCGCAGGTCACCGCGAACCCGCGCCGCACGGTGCTGATGACGGCCCCCGTCGTCGTCATCCCCCAGGACTGAGCGCCGCTCCCACGGGGCCGGCCGCCCGGCCCGGCCCCGCGGATCCGTCGCGCACGGGCGGCCGGCGGCCCCCGCGATAGCCTGGGGTGTCAGACTCCGGCCGGATCAGATAAGGGGCAAAAGCTTCCCGTGCGCATCGCCAGGTTCTCCATCGACGGCAACGTCGGCTACGGCGTCGTGGAGGGGGATGCCGCCACAGAAGGCGGCCCCGTCCTCGACATCATCAAGGGCATCCCCTACGGCGACTTCGAGCGCTCCGGGACCAAGGTCCCGCTGGACAAGGTCCGCCTGCTCCCGCCCGTCCTGCCCAGCAAGGTCGTGGCCATCGGCCGTAACTACGCCGAGCACGCCGCGGAGCTGGGCAACGAGGTCGGCGACGTCCCCGTGGCCTTCCTCAAGCCCTCCACCTCGGTGATCGGCCCGGGCGGCGCCATCGAGTACCCCTCCTTCTCCAGCGAGCTGCACCACGAGGCCGAGCTGGCCGTGGTCATCGGCCGCATGTGCCGCGAGGTCCCCCGCGAGCGCGTGAAGGACGTCATCCTCGGCTACACCTGCGCCAATGACGTCACCGCGCGTGACGCCCAGCAGCGCGAGAAGCAGTGGGCCCGGGCGAAGGGCTTCGACACCTCCTGCCCGCTCGGCCCCTGGATCGAGACCGAGCTCGACCCGGCCGACCTCGGGATCATGTGCACCGTCAACGGCGAACAGCGCCAGCTGGGCCGCACGAGCGACATGGTGCGCTCCATCGAGGACCTGATCGTCCACATCACCGAGGCGATGACGCTGCTCCCCGGCGACGTCGTCCTCACCGGCACCCCGGCCGGGGTCGGACCCCTGAACGTCGGCGACGAGGTCGCCGTCACCATCGAAGGCATCGGCACTCTCACCAACAAGGTGATCAAGCGTGGCTAACGCGAACGTCCGCGTACGTTTCTGTCCCTCGCCGACCGGCAACCCCCACGTGGGCCTGGTCCGCACCGCCCTGTTCAACTGGGCGTTCGCCCGGCACCACGGCGGCACCCTGGTCTTCCGCATCGAGGACACCGACGCGGCGCGCGACTCGGAGGAGTCGTACCAGCAGCTGCTCGACTCGATGCGCTGGCTGGGCTTCGACTGGGACGAGGGCCCCGAGATCGGCGGCCCCCACGCGCCGTACCGCCAGTCGCAGCGCATGGACATCTACAAGGACGTCGCGCAGAAGCTCCTGGAAGGCGGCTACGCCTACCGCTGCTACTGCACCGCCGAGGAGCTCGACGAGCGCCGCGAAGCCGCCCGCGCCGCCGGCCGCCCCTCCGGCTACGACGGCAAGTGCCGCGTCGTCACGCCCGAGCAGCAGACGGCGTACGAGGCCGAGGGCCGCGCCTCCATCGTCCGCTTCCGGATGCCCGACGAGGCGATCACCTTCACGGACATCGTCCGCGGCGAGCTGACCTTCACCCCGGAGAACGTGCCGGACTACGGCATCGTCCGGGCCAACGGCGCGCCCCTGTACACGCTCGTCAACCCGGTCGACGACGCGCTGATGGAGATCACCCACGTCCTGCGCGGCGAGGACCTGCTCTCCTCCACCCCGCGGCAGATCGCCCTGTACAAGGCGCTGATCGAGCTGGGCGTCGCCAAGAGCGTCCCCGAGTTCGGCCACCTGCCGTACGTGATGGGCGAGGGCAACAAGAAGCTCTCCAAGCGCGACCCGCAGGCCTCCCTGAACCTCTACCGGGAGCGCGGCTTCCTCCCGGCGGGCCTGCTGAACTACCTGTCGCTGCTCGGCTGGTCGCTCTCCGCCGACCAGGACATCTTCTCGATGGAGGAGATGGTCGCGGCGTTCGACATCAAGGACGTCAACGCCAACCCGGCCCGCTTCGACCTCAAGAAGGCCGAGGCGATCAACGCCGACCACATCCGCCGGCTGGACGTGAAGGCGTTCGCCGAGGCCTGCGAGCCCTGGCTGCAGGCCCCGCACGCCCCGTGGGCGCCGGAGGCCTTCGACCGGGCCGCGTGGGAGGCCATCGCCCCGCACGCCCAGACCCGCCTCACGGTCCTCTCCGACATCACCGCCAACGTCGACTTCCTCTTCCTCGACGAGCCGGCCGAGGACGAGGCGTCCTGGGCCAAGGCGATGAAGGAGGGCTCGGACGCCCTGCTGCGCACGGCCCGCGCCAAGCTCGCAGACCTTGAGGGCGCTGCGTGGAACGCCGACGCCATCAAGGCCGCCGTCGTCGCGGCGGGCGAGGAGCACGGGCTGAAGCTCGGCAAGGCCCAGGCCCCGGTCCGGGTCGCGGTCACCGGCCGCACGGTCGGCCTGCCGCTGTTCGAGTCCCTGGAGATCCTCGGACGCGAGCGCACGCTCGCCCGCGTCGACGCCGCCCTGGCGAAGCTCACCGCCTGACACACGGCCCTCACGGGGCCCGGCAGCCTCTCCCGAGGCCGCCGGGCCCCGTCGTGTCCGTCCGGGGCGTCTCTATCGATTTTGGCGCCCCGTCCTCCTTCGGGTAATGTTCTTCCTGCGCCGCCCGAGAGGGCCGAGAGGCCGGAGCGGAGGGCGCAAGCCGGACAAGCCCCCCTGGTGGGGGTGGAGTTACGGTGGGGTATGGTGTAATTGGCAGCACGAGGGTTTCTGGTTCCCTTAGTCTAGGTTCGAGTCCTGGTACCCCAGCAAGAGAAATTCTTCGCTGAAATTCTCTCGCAAAACTACTGATAAAGTAGGAAGCGCGCGAAAGCGCAAAAAGCGAAGTGCAAGCCCCCGTTGTGTAGCGGCCTAGCACGCCGCCCTCTCAAGGCGGTAGCGCCGGTTCGAATCCGGTCGGGGGTACAGATTTCCACTCAGGGGGACCTGGAGGAGATCGCTAGGGCCCCCGTTGTGTAGCGGCCTAGCACGCCGCCCTCTCAAGGCGGTAGCGCCGGTTCGAATCCGGTCGGGGGTACTGGTTATAAAACCACCATGGGCTATGGTGTAATTGGCAGCACGAGTGATTCTGGTTCATTTAGTCTAGGTTCGAGTCCTGGTAGCCCAGCGCAGATTGCTTTTTCGGTCTGCCGAGCAAAACAAAAGCAAGCCCCCGTTGTGTAGCGGCCTAGCACGCCGCCCTCTCAAGGCGGTAGCGCCGGTTCGAATCCGGTCGGGGGTACCACAGAGAGAATGCCTCCCGCATAGGCGGGGGGCATTTTTTCATGCGGCCTTCCATGCGCCCCGGCCCGGCCCGATAATCCCCTCATGGCCCATCCCCGCGGCGGCCGCTGCCGGCCCCGCCGCGCCACGAAGCCCTGCCCGCCGCGGAGTTCGGGCACCGGCGGGGCGCCGGAGTTGCGTCAGCAGGACATCCGTCGCCGCGAGCCCGCCGCACTGGACGCCCTCGCAGCGGCCCATTCCAGGAGCGTCGAAGTGGATCCTCTCGTCCGCACGGCCGAACTGACCGTCGTCCCCACCGTCAGCCCGCCGGGCCTGCGCATCGTAGGGGTCGTCGACGCCGGCTCGCACCGCCACCTCAGGGACGCCCTGCAGTCGGTGGCCTCCGTCCGCGGCGACCTGTGCCTGGAGATGTCCCGGGTGGAGTTCCTGGACCTCGCGGGGCTGCGGCTGCTCATGACCTTCGCCAGGGCCCGTGCCGCCCGCCACTGCACCGTGGAGCTGGCCGGGGTGCCGCCCCACCTGCTGCAGGTCATCACCCTCATCGGGTGGGACGCCACGCCCGGCCTGCGGCTGGGGGCCGCGCATGGCTGCTGACCGCGCCGGCCTGGCCGGGTTCGTCCACCACGCCTGCCTGTACGGCTCCGACGCGGAGTTCCTGGCGATGGCGGTGCCCTTCGTGGAGGACGGATTCGCCGCCGGGGAGCCCGTCCTCGCCGCCACGACGCCCGCCAACATCGAGCTGCTCCGGGAGGCACTGGGGGAGGGCGCCCACCACCTCGACACCGCCGAGACCGCCTACTTCGGGCGCCGCCCCGTCGAGCGGGTGTCCGCGTTCCTGCGCTACCACGGGCGCCGCGCCCGCCCCGGGCGGCGGACGCGGATCATCGCCGAGCCGGTGTGGGGCGGCCGGTCCGCCCGCCAGACCGCCGAGTGGAAGCGCATGGAGTCCGGGCTCAACGTGCTCCTCGCGGATCTGCCGGTGTGGATGATCTGCCCGTACGACACCCGTGTCGTCCCCGGTGACGTGGCCGAAGCCGCCGTGGCCACCCACCCCGTGCGCCTGGACGGCGAGCGGCAGACGCCCTGCGACGCCTACGCGGACCCCGCGGACTACGCGGCCGCGGTGCAGGGCCCCGCACCGTGCGCGCCTCACTCGGCGCGCGGCACGGGGCCCACGGCCGACGTCCCGGAGCTGCGCCGCCTCGGCCGTGAACGGGCCGCGGGCGCAGGCCTGACCGGCAACCGGCTCGCCCTCGCCGAGCTGGCCGTGCACGAGGCCGCCGCGTACCTCCTGGCCCCCGAGGGCGCCCGTCTCACGCTGCGGTCCTGGGAGGAGCCGGGCGCCGTGGTCTACGAGCTGCGGCGCACGGGGCCCGAGGGCGCCGCGGTGCCGCCGTTCGCGGGGTACCGCCCGCCCGCACCGTCCGGCGACGCGCAGGGGGCCGAGGACGGCCTGTGGCTCGCCCGCAGCCTCGCCGACTTCGTGGAAGTGAGCACCCGGGGGCCGGAGACCGTCCTGACCCTGCGCATGGCGGGACCGGGGGACGCGGAACGGCTGTGAGGGGTGCAGGGCTGCCGGGCGCCGGGCGCAGGGCGCCCCTCGGCGTGGGGCGGCCGGGCATGGGGCGCCGGGCGTGGGGCCCGTGGGGGCGTGGGGCCGGGGCCGGCCGGGGCCCTGCGCCTCAGACGGGCTTTTCGCCGCCGGTGAAGCGCCGGGCGGACTCCTCGGAGTGCGCCATGCGGCGCAGGCTCAGCAGCACGGGCTCGTAGAGGACGGTCAGCGCGACGGCCGCCTCGATCCGGGCGGCCGGCGTGGGCTCCTCCTCGACCAGGTCCAGGTCGGTGACCGCCAGCTCGGCCGCGAGCCGTCCGTACGGCAGCAGCTGGGCGACGCCGCACGGGTACCCGAGGCGTCTCAGCGCGGCGACGGCCGCGACCAGCGTGCGGTAGGCGGGGGAGTGCTCCGCGACCTCCTGGTCGTGCCGCCAGCCCAGGTGCTCCAGCAGCGCGTTCACGGTGCGGCCCGCGGCCTCGGCCGCCGGATCGTCCTCCGCGGGGACCTCCCGGCCCTGCGACAGCGCCCGCGTGGCCGCGCCGAGTCTCCAGTGGTGGCCCAGGGAGTCGTCCTCGGCGGCGGCGATCACCTCGCGCGCGGTGGCCACGGGCATCTTGCCCAGCTGGATCAGGGCCCGCACCAGGCGCAGCCGGCGCACGTGCTCGTCGCCGTACTCGGCCTGGGTGGCGGAGATCCTGCGGCCGGGCTGGAGCAGCCCCTCACGCAAGTAGTACTTGATCGTCGCGGTGGACACACCGCTGTGTTCGCTCAGTTCCGCCAGTCGCATGGCCACTTGCGCCCTTCATTGGGGAGTGGCACTATCCAAGCATGGATAGTGGTGCTATCCAATGTGGTGTCACAGCGACTGGGGGAGCTCTCATGAGTGCACAACCGATTCCGGGACGGGTCACCGCCGCGGCCGAGGGGGAGGTGGTCGTCTTCATGATCGGCATGCGGATCAACAAGTGGCGGGCGGTGCGCCACTGGCTGCCCACCCTCAGCGCGATGCCGCGGATGCTCAAGGAGCTCGCACGCGACCCGGACAGCGGCCTGCTCGGCTACCGGCCGCTCGCGAGCGGCTTCGGGGACCGGACCATCGTCCAGTACTGGGAATCACGGGAGAAGCTGCTCGCCTACGCCGCAGACCAGAGCAAGGAGCACCGCCCCGCGTGGGCGGCGTTCAACCGCCGTGCGCGGGGCAGCGAGGGAAGCGTCGGCATCTGGCACGAGACGTACGTGGTGCCCGCAGGTTCGTACGAGTCGATCTACGTCGGCATGCCGGCGCACGGGCTCGGTGCGGCCTACGGCACGGAGCCGGTGGCGCGCCGCGGGGAGCGCGCGGCGCAGCGGTTCGCGAGCGCCTAGGGGACCGCATGAAGCGGCGCACGGGGCCAGGGCCCCGTGCGCCGCTTCGTCGTCCTGTCGCTCCTCGCCCGCTCAGCCGTTGCGGCGCAGCGCCTCCGTCAGGCGCACCGCGGCGTCCAGCACCGCCTGGGCGTGCATGCGGCCCGGGTGGCGCGTGAGGCGCTCGATCGGTCCGGAGACCGAGACGGCGGCGACCACGCGGTTGGAGGGCCCGCGCACGGGGGCGGAGACCGAGGCGACGCCCGGCTCCCGCTCGCCGATCGACTGGGCCCAGCCCCGGCGCCGCACGCCCGAGAGCGCCGTCGCCGTGAAGCGGGCCCCCTGCAGACCGCGGTGCAGCCGCTCCGGCTCCTCCCAGGCCATCAGCACCTGGGCGGCCGAGCCGGCCTTCATGGGCAGCGTGGAGCCCACCGGCACCGTGTCCCGCAGGCCGGACAGGCGCTCCGCCGCTGCCACGCAGATGCGCATGTCGCCCTGGCGGCGGTAGAGCTGCGCGCTCTCGCCCGTGACGTCCCGCAGGTGGGTGAGCACGGGGCCCGCCGTGGCCAGGAGCCGGTCCTCGCCCGCCGCGGCCGCCAGCTCGCTCAGCCGCGGTCCGAGGATGAACCGGCCCTGCATGTCCCGCGCCACCATGCGGTGGTGCTCCAGGGCCACCGCGAGCCGGTGCGCCGTCGGCCGCGCCAGGCCCGTGGCCGTGACGAGCCCTGCCAGGGTCGCCGGCCCGGACTCCAGCGCGCTCAGCACCAGAGCCGCCTTGTCGAGTACTCCCACGCCGCTCGAGGCGCTACCGGTGTTGTCCATGCAACGATACTTGCGTCTCACACTGTGAAACGCAAGTTCAATTTTCCCGGAGAAGCGCCAACCTGGATGGAGAGCACCCACAGGCACACGAATGTGACCGGCGAGGACGCCGGCCGGAGGGACAGCGATGGGACGCACACTCGCGGAGAAGGTCTGGGACGACCATGTCGTCAGGCGCGCCGAGGGCGAGCCCGACCTCCTCTACATCGACCTGCACCTGCTGCACGAGGTCACCAGCCCGCAGGCCTTCGACGGTCTCCGCAAGGCCGGGCGCCCCGTGCGGCGCCTGGACCTCACCATCGCCACCGAGGACCACAACACCCCGACCCTCGACATCGACAAGCCCATCGCCGACCCGGTCTCGCGCACCCAGCTGGAGACGCTGCGCAAGAACTGCGCCGAATTCGGTGTCCGGCTGCACCCGCTGGGCGACGTGGAGCAGGGCGTCGTCCACGTGGTGGGACCGCAGCTGGGGCTGACCCAGCCCGGCACCACCGTGGTCTGCGGCGACAGCCACACCTCCACCCACGGCGCGTTCGGCGCGCTGGCGTTCGGTATCGGCACCAGCCAGGTGGAGCACGTCCTCGCCACCCAGACGCTCCCGCTGGCCCCGTTCCGCACCATGGCGGTGACCGTCGACGGCGAGCTGCCCGGGGGCGTCACCGCCAAGGACCTGATCCTCGCCGTCATCGCCCGCATCGGCACCGGCGGCGGCCAGGGCTACGTCATCGAGTACCGCGGCACGGCCATCGAGCAGCTCTCGATGGAGGCCCGTATGACCGTGTGCAACATGTCCATCGAGGCGGGTGCCCGGGCGGGCATGATCGCGCCCGACGAGACCACGTTCGCCTACCTCGAAGGGCGGCCCCACGCCCCCCGCGGGGCCGACTGGGACGAGGCCGTCGCGTACTGGCGCACCCTGCGCACCGACGACGACGCCGTCTTCGACCACGAGGTCGTCATCGACGCCTCCGAGCTCTCCCCGTTCGTCACCTGGGGCACCAACCCGGGGCAGGGGGCACCCCTGTCGGCGCACGTTCCCGACCCGGCCTCCTACCCCGACCCCTCCGACCGCCTGGCCGCCGAAAAGGCCCTGGAATACATGGGGTTGACGGCAGGTCAGCCGCTGCGCGACATCAGCGTGGACACCGTGTTCGTGGGCTCGTGCACCAACGGCCGGATCGAGGACCTGCGCTCCGCCGCGGCCGTCCTGGAGGGCCGCCGGATCGCCGACGGCATCCGCATGCTGGTCGTCCCCGGCTCCGTCCGGGTGGCCCTGCAGGCCGTCGACGAGGGGCTGGACAAGGTCTTCACCGCGGCCGGTGCCGAGTGGCGCCACGCGGGCTGTTCGATGTGCCTCGGCATGAACCCCGACCAACTGGCGCCGGGCGAGAGGTCCGCGTCGACCTCCAACCGCAACTTCGAGGGCAGGCAGGGCAAGGGCGGCCGCACCCACCTGGTCTCGCCCCAGGTGGCCGCCGCCACCGCCGTGGTGGGCCGCCTGGCCTCCCCGGCCGACCTGCCCGGCCCGGCCGGCGCGTCCGACGTCCGCACTCCCCTGGGGGCCTGAACAGCCATGGAAGCTTTCACCACGCACACCGGCCGCGCCGTCCCGCTGCGCCGCAGCAACGTCGACACCGACCAGATCATCCCCGCGCACTGGCTCAAGAAGGTCACCCGCGACGGCTTCGAGGACGGGTTGTTCGAGGCCTGGCGCAAGGACCCCGAGTTCGTGCTGAACCGTCCCGAGCGCCGGGGGGCCAGCGTCCTGGTGGCCGGTCCGGACTTCGGCACCGGCTCCTCCCGTGAGCACGCGGTCTGGGCACTGCAGAACTACGGGTTCAAAGCGGTCGTCTCCTCGCGTTTCGCCGACATCTTCCGTGGCAACTCGCTCAAGAACGGACTGCTGACCGTCGTCCTGCCGCAGGAGACCGTAGACGCCCTCTGGGAGCTGACCGAGGCCGACCCGGCCGCCGAGGTGACCGTCGACCTCGTGACGCGCCAGGTCCGGGCCGGCTCGATCACGGCTGATTTCGACCTTGACGAGAACGCCCGGTGGCGCCTGCTGGAGGGGCTCGACGACATCGGCCTGACCCTGCGGCACGAGCCCGACGTCGCCGCTTTCGAGGCCGGAAGGCCCTCTTTCAAGCCCTCCACGGCCCAGATCTGACACGGATTTCGCGCCTCTTCGGGCGCCCGGGGCGATGTCCGGGGGACCCCGGATTTTCGCTGCTCACCAAGGGTTTGGCATGATGCGCCCCCTGTCTTCGGACAGGGGGCGCATCGCTCTGTTGAGGCCCTGTGAAGCGACAACTCGCCTCAGATGGCACAATCGGTGCATGGAACGCGACAGCCAACTCGAGCTATACCGGCTCGTCGCGGACCGACTCAAGGAAGCGCACTCCCGGGTGCGCGCACTGCAAGTCCCGGAGGGCGTACGGATGGCGCTGTCCCGGAAGCTGCTGGCCATCACGGCCGCGGCGAAGCACGATCTCTCAGGCGCCGCAATGCGTCTGGACCGGCTGATGAACGACCTCGACGAGGGCCGTTTCCCCGAAGAGCCCGACCGTGACGGAACTCCGTGATGGTCGAGTTCGTTGCGGCACAAGGGTGATTAGACCGTTTCGTGTTTGATTTGCGGTATATATCTGCCTAACGTGCGAAAAGGCTGGAGCGCATTCGTTCCAGCAATGTCTCCGAAGGGGAAGACGTGAACAAGGCGCAGCTCGTTGAAGCGATTGCCGACAAGCTCGGCGGCCGTCAGCAGGCCGCAGACGCCGTCGACGCGGTGCTCGACGCGATCGTCCGTGCAGTCGTCGCGGGTGACCGGGTCTCGGTCACCGGCTTCGGTTCGTTCGAGAAGGTCGACCGTCCGGCCCGTTACGCCCGCAACCCGCAGACGGGTGAGCGCGTGCGGGTCAAGAAGACCTCGGTGCCGCGCTTCCGCGCGGGTCAGGGCTTCAAGGACCTGGTGAGCGGCTCGAAGAAGCTGCCGAAGGGTGGCGAGGTCGCCGTCAAGAAGGCGCCCAAGGGCAGCCTTTCGGGCGGCAAGGTCACCGCCAAGGCCGCGGCCAAGAAGGCCACCGCCAAGAAGGCCACGGCGAAGAAGGCCACCACGGCCACCGCCAAGAAGGCCGCCGCGAAGAAGACCACCACGGCGAAGAAGGCCACGACGGCCGCCGCCAAGAAGACGACGGCGAAGAAGACGACGGCGAAGAAGGCCACCACGGCCGCCGCCGCCAAGAAGACCGTCGCCAAGAAGGCCGCCCCGGCGAAGAAGGCCACCACGGCCACCGCCAAGAAGGCCGCCGCGAAGAAGACCGCGCCCGCCAAGAAGGCCACGGCGACCAAGGCCACGACGCGCAAGACCACCACCGCGCGCAAGACCACCGCCAAGAAGACCGCC
>NZ_JBAMDC010000182.1:0-13103 GCF_036961605.1 Streptomyces sp. KLMMK | reverse complement strand
CGACCGCCCGGTCCGTCGTCGCCTTCAACGACGCGGCGAAGACGGTGAAGAGGGTGACGACGGCGACGCCCAGCACGAGGGCCATGGCCGTGGCCGCGGTGCGCCGGGGGCTGCGCAGGGCGTTGCGGCGCGCGAGCGACCCGGTGAGCCCGCGCAGCCGGACGAGCGGAGCGCCCAGCGCGCGGACCGCGACGGAGGAGATGACGGGGCCGAGGGCCACGAACGCCGTGAGGACCAGCAGGGCGCCGGTCCCGGTGAGCAGGACGGAGGGTTCTCCCGCAGCGCCGGTCGCGGTCAGGGCGGCTCCGGCGAGGAGCAGCCCCGCCCCGGCGAGCGCGCGGCCGCGGGAGGCCGCGGAGTCGTCGACGGCGGCCTCCCGGAGCGCGGCCAGGGGTGCCGTGCGCCCGGCCCGTACGGCGGGCAGCAGTGCCGAGCCGAGGCAGACCAGCAGGCCGGTGGCGGGTGGCAGCAGCAGGGAGAGCACGCTGATCACCAGGCCGCCCTGCGGGAACGGGAATCCGACGGCGGGGAAGAGCGCCTGGAGCCCGGCGGCGATGCCGATGCCGCACAGGAGCCCGGCCGCCGAGGCGGCCGCTCCCACGGCGGCGGCCTCGGCCAGGGTGGCGGCGAGGAGCTGCCCGCGCGAGGCGCCGATCGCCCGCAGGAGGGCGTTGTCGCGCGTGCGCTGGGCGACGACGACGGCGAAGGTGTTGTGGATGCTGAACGTGGCCACCAGCAGGGCGATTCCGGCGAACACGAGCAGCAGGGTCGTGAACAGCGACAGGAACCCGCCGGAGATGGCATCCCTGTTCTCGTCGGCCCACTCCTGTCCGGTGACGGCCTCGGCTCCCGCGGGGAGTACGGGCTTCAGGCGCTCGACGAGCTGCGGCCCGTCGACGCCTTCGGCCGCGCGGACGCGGATCGCGGTGGCCCGGCCCGGCTGCGGGGTCAGGTACTTCTCCGCGTCGGCGCGGGTCAGGCCGGTGTACGTGGTCCGGCCGAGGCCGTCCTCGCCGCCCGCCGTCGCGATGCCCACGACGGTGACGGTGAGGGGGTCCGGGGTGCGCAGGACGGTGCGGTCGCCGATGTGCAGGCCCCCGTCCTCGGCGGCGCCGCGGTTGACGACGGCCTCCCCGGGGGCGGCGGGCGCGCGTCCGGCGGCGAGCCGGTAGGGGTTGAGGTGCGGGTCGTCGATCCAGTTGCCCGCCAGGGTGGGCGGGCCCTGGCCGCCCACGGGTTTGCCGTCGCGCCCGACGAGCTGCCCGGCGCCCTGGATCTCGGGCACGGCGGCGGCGACGCCGGGGACCTTCTCCAGGGACGAGGCGAGGCCGGTGGGCACGGTGCGCCGGGTGCCCTGGCCCGCGTCGGGCGCGGTGACGACGTCGGCGCTGCGGACGACCGCGTCCGTGCCCGCCGCGGCGTCGGCGAAGAGCGTGCCGAAGGAGCCGCGCAGGGTGTCGCCCATGACGAGGGTCCCGCTGAGGAAGCCCACGCCGAGCAGGGCGGCGAGGAACGTGCCCGCGAAGCGCCTCTTGTGCGTGCGCAGGGAGGCGGCGCTGAGGCGCAGGGCGGCGGCGAGGCCTCTCAGGCGCGGGGGTGCGGTGCCGGTGCTCATGACGGCACCTCCGCACGCCCGGGGGCGCCCCGCCGGTCGAGGCTCTTGAGCCGGTCGAAGACGCTGTCCGCCGTGGGGTCGCTCAAGTGGCCGACGAGCCTGCCGTCGGCGAGGAAGACGACGTCGTCGGCGTGCGCGGCGGCGACCGGGTCGTGGGTGACCATGACGACCGTGCGGCCCATGGTGCGCACGGCGCGGCCGAGCAGGTTCAGCACCTCCTCGCCGGAGCGGGAGTCGAGGTTGCCGGTGGGCTCGTCGGCGAAGACGACGTCGGGGCGGCCGGCGAGGGCGCGGGCGACGGCGACGCGCTGCTGCTGGCCGCCGGAGAGTTCGCCCGGCCGGTGGTGCAGCCGGTCGCGGAGGCCGACGACGTCGACGAGGGCGTCGGTCCACTCCTCGTCGCCGCGGTCGCCGCGCCTGCCCGCGAGGTCCTGCGGCAGCGAGATGTTCTCGGCGACGGTGAGGGTCGGCACGAGGTTGAATGCCTGGAAGACGAAGCCGATCCGCTCGCGGCGCAGCAGCGTCAGACGGCGGTCGTCCAGGCCCCCGAGCTCGGTGTCACCGATGAACGCCGAGCCGGAGGTGAGGGTGTCGAGCCCCGCGGCGCAGTGCATGAGGGTCGATTTCCCGGAGCCGGAGGGCCCCATGATGGCGGTGAAGCGGCCGGCCGGGAAGTCGACGCTCACTCCGTCGAGGGCGGTGACGGCGGTGCCGGCGCCGCGCGCGGTGCCGCCGTAGACCTTGACGGCGTCGACCACGCGCGCGGCGGGGGCCTGCGCACCGGGCGCGGGGCGCGGGGTGCTCATGCCGCACCGCGCTTGCCGGGCGTGCCGAAGTGCTCCTCCAGGACGGACACGCGCCGCCAGTACTCGTCCTCGTCGATCTCCCCGGCGGCGAAGCGGCGGCCGAGGACGGTCAGCGGCGAGTGCTCGGCGCGCGTCTGCCGCTGGTGCCAGGGGGCGCGTCCGCCGCGCCATACGGTGCGGCGCAGGACGGTGACGACGCCGATGACGACGGCGGCCCAGACGAGGGGGAAGAAGAGGATCCAGGGGCCCGGGCCGCCGTCGGCCAGGGTGTGGGCGAGGGTGTTCATGAGGGATCGGCTCCTCGGTGGTGGCGGTTGCCGGCGACGGGTCGTCGCCCACCACCGAGCCTCGCTGCCGGGGGGCCTGCGGATCGTCCTACGGGCGGCTGCCGTTCGGCTGCCGCGCGGGGAGTACGCAGGGGTGGTGCGCGTACTCCGCGGTGTCCTGCGTGGCTGCCTGCCTGCTGCCCCTCCGCCATCCGTGAGCGGTCACGCGTGCGCGTGCACGCGTGACCGCTGACGGCGTCCGTCAGCCCAGGGCCGCCAGCGGGTCGTCGAGGACGGGCTGCCAGGCGGCTTCGGCCGCGCCGATGAGGCTGTTGTAGTCGAGGGTGCAGGGCAGGATCGGCACGCTGCCGCTGCGGCCCCACAGGCTGCGGTCGGCGACGACGGCGCGCAGCCGCTCGGGGTCGGCGTCCAGCAGGGCGCGGTGGAGGCCGCCGAGGATGATGCGGTCGGGGTTGAGGATGTTGACCAGGCCCGCGAGGCCGAGGCCGAGCCGGTCGACGATCAGCTCGGCGGCGGTGCGTACGGCCGGGTCGGAGTACTCCGTGCGGAGCAGGTCGCGGGCCTGCTGCAGGAGGGAGACCTCGGGGCCGGGGGTGCGGCCGGCCGCGGTGAGGAAGGCGAGCGGGTCCGTCTCGACGTCCAGGCAGCCGCGGCTGCCGCAGTGGCAGGGCAGACCGGCGGGGTTGACGGTGAGGTGACCGACCTCCAGGGCGAGGCCGGAACTGCCGCTGTGCAGGCGGCCGTCGAGGACGAGCGCCCCGCCGACGCCGCGGTGGCCCGTGGCCACGCACAGCAGGTGCCGGGAGCCGCGGCCGGCGCCGTGCCGGTGTTCGGCGAGCGCGGCGAGGTTGACGTCGTTGCCGGTGGAGCCGGTGGCGGTGACGCCCCCCGGGCCGGGGATCCCGGCCTTGGCCAGGGACCGGGTGAACAGCTCGCGGACGGGCGCGCCGGCGGGCCAGGAGAGGTGGAGCGGATTGAGGGCGGTGCCTTCCGGCTCGGCGACGGCCGAGGGGACGGCGAGGCCCGCGCCCAGGCAGCGGCGGCCGGTCTCGCGCAGCAGTCCGGCTCCGGCCTCGACCACGGCGTCGATGATGTGCGACGGGTCGGCGGGGACGGTCATGCAGCCGGGGGCGGTGGCGACCATCCGGCCGCCGAGGCCCACGAGAGCGGCGCGGAAACCGTCGGCGTGGATCTGGGCGGCGAGCACCACCGGTCCGCCGGGCGCCACGGAGAGCCGGTGCGAGGGGCGGCCCTGGGAGCCGGCCGCCGCGGGGCGGGCGTCGACGGTGATCAGTCCGAGGGCCTCCAGCTCGGCGGCGACGGCACCGGCGGTCGCGCGCGTCACCCCGAGTTCGGCGGTGAGCACCGCGCGCGTGGGAGCGCGGCCGGTGTGTACGAGCTCCAAGGCCGGGCCGAGGGCGCCGCGGCCCCGCTCCAAACGTGTTGTCCGAGTCTGGGTCACACCCCTATTCTGACTTTGTGCCGACGCTAAACAAAATACGGACGGCCCTTCTGGGCGAACAGCGCCCGGCTCCGGCCGCGCCCGCCCTCCGCCGCCTCCGCATCGCCATCACCCTCTTCTTCGCCCTCGACGGCTTCCTCTTCGCCGGCTGGGTGGTCCGCATCCCCGCCATCAAGGAGCAGACCGGGGCGTCCGCGGGCGCCCTCGGCATGGCCCTCCTCGGCGTGTCGGCGGGCGCGGTGGCCACCATGGTGCTGACCGGACGGCTCTGCCGCCGGTTCGGCAGCCACCCGGTGACCGTCGCCGCCGCCGTGCTGATGTCCGCGGGAATCGCGCTGCCTCCCCTGACCCATTCGGCGCTCGCCCTCGGCCTCGTCCTCCTCGTCTTCGGTGCCGCCTACGGCGGCATCAACGTCGCCATGAACAGCGCGGCCGTCGACCTCGTCGCCGCGCTCCGCAGGCCCGTGATGCCGGGCTTCCACGCCGCGTTCAGCCTCGGCGGGATGCTGGGCGCGGGCCTGGGCGGCCTCGTTGCCGGACACCTCTCCCCCACCCGCCACCTGCTGATCCTCGGCCTCATCGGACTCGCCGTCACCGCGGTCGCGGGGCGCATCCTCCTGGCGCACCCGGCGCCGCGGACCGAGCGGGCCGGGGCCGCCGCGGCGGCGGACCGCAGCCCCTCCGGCCGCGGGCGGCGGACGGTCGCCCTCTTCGGCGTGATCGCCCTGTGCACGGCCTACGGCGAAGGTGCGCTCGCGGACTGGGGTGCGCTGCACCTGCAGCAGGACCTCGGGGCCCGCGCCGGTGTCGCGGCCGCCGGCTACTCCGCCTTCGCGCTCGCCATGACCCTCGGCCGGCTGAGCGGCACCGTGCTGCTCGAACGCCTCGGCCAGACGGCGACCCTCGTCGCGGGCGGGACCGCGGCCGCCGCCGGCATGCTGCTCGGCTCGCTGGCACCCACGGTCTGGGCCGCGCTCGCCGGCTTCGCGATCACGGGCCTGGGGCTGGCCAACGCCTTCCCCGTCGCAGTCGGACGGGCCGGGGAGCTGGGCGGCCCGGCCGGCGTGGCCGCGGCCTCCACCTTCGGCTACGGCGGCATGCTGCTCGGGCCGCCGGTCATCGGCCTCCTCGCCGACGCGTCGTCGCTGCCCGTGGCGCTGACCACCGTCGCGGCCCTCGCAGCCGTGGCGGCGGCCGTCGCCTACGCCACCCGCCGCACGGTCGCCGGAGCCCGCTGAGGCGGGCCCGCCCGCGGGCGGGCGGCGTTGTCAGTGGGAGCTGACACAATCCGAAGGCGTGGACGGAAGGGGTGGGCCATGAGCGCCGAGCAGGGGGACTGGCGGTGCGGCGGGCTGCGCTGGGGGCCCGACGGCCCCTCGCTGGCCTGGCTGCACCCCGTGCACGGCGAGCGCGGCACCCCGTTGCCCGCAGGCCGTCCGATCGCCTTCACGACGGGCGCCGCAAGGCGCTGCGTGGGGGTCCGCAGGGCAGGCCGGCGCACGCCGTGCCCGGTGGGCGCGGAGGTGGCGGCCCCGGCGGTCTCGGCGCAGTGCGCGGAGTGCGCACGGCTGGACCGCTCGCACTCGGTCGCCGCCGACACCGCCCTCGACGACCCCCGCCCGTACGACGTGTACCTGGCGTGGTCGGTGCCCGGAGCGGTCAAGGCCGGCATCACCGCGGCCGAGCGCGAAGGAAGGCGCCTGCTCGAACAGGGCGCGCTGTCCTACGCGCTGCTGGGGCGCGGGCCGCTGATGGCGGCCCGCCGTGCGGAGGCGGTGCTCGGCGCGGCGCTCTCGGTTCCCGACCGCATCCCCTACGCCGCCAAGCGGGCCGCCCGGTGCCCCGCGCCCGCCCAGGAGTCGCGGACGGCCGAACTGGCCTCCCTGCACGCGCAGGCGTGCGGGCTCGGCACGCTGCCGGAATCGCTGACCGTGCTGCCCTTCGCCCCCGTGCACCACGACGCGGTCTTCCACCTCGACCGGCTGCGGCCCAGCTGCGGGACGGTCGTGCTCGCGCCCAGGTGCACGATATCGGGCAGCGTCGCCGGAGTGGCGGGGCCGGACCTGTATCTGGACGCGGCGGACGGCCGGCAACTGCTGGTGGACGCACGGCAGCTGGCCGGGTGGGCGCTCACGGCGGCGGCGCCGGAGGCGGAGACGACGGCGGAGGTGCACATACGCCCGCCCGAGGCCACCGGCCCGGAGGCCCTCTTCTGACAGGGCCCCGCACTGGAGGAGCGGGTGCGGAAGCGAGTGCAGAAACAGGTGCAGGGGCGAGGTCAGCCCAGCCAGCCGGGACGGACGAGCCCGCTCTCGTAGGCGAGGACGACGAGCTGGGCGCGGTCGCGGGCACCCAGCTTGACCATGGCGCGGCTGACGTGGGTCTTGGCGGTCAGAGGGCTGACGACGAGCCTCCGCGCGATCTCCTCGTTGGACAGGCCGATGCCGACCAGCGTCATCACCTCGCGCTCGCGGTCCGTCAGCTCCGCAAGGCCCGCCACCTCGGCGGGCTCCTTGGACCGCGCGGCGAACTCGGCGATGAGGCGGCGGGTCACGCCCGGCGAGAGCAGCGCGTCCCCGTGCACCACGGCCCGCACCGCACGCAGCAGTTCCTCCGGCTCGGTGTCCTTGACCAGGAAGCCCGAGGCGCCGGAGCGGATGGCCTCGAAGACGTACTCGTCCAGTTCGAAGGTGGTGAGCATGATGACCTTCACGTCCGCCAGGGCCGGGTCCCCGGTGATCCGCCGGGTGGCGGCGAGGCCGTCGAGGACCGGCATGCGGATGTCCATGAGGACGATGTCCGGCCGCAGTTCGCGCACCAGGGCGAGGGCCTGCTCGCCGTCGGCGGCCTCACCGGCGACGGCGATGTCGGGCTGGGCGTCCAGCAGGGCGCGGAAGCCCGCGCGGACGAGCAGCTGGTCGTCCGCGAGCACCACCCGGATCTCGGTCACGGCGTCTCCCTCGTGCACGGCACCTCCGTCGCCCACAGGTTCTCCTTCACGACGTCTCCTTGCGGGAGGAAGTCAGCGGCAGCCGGGCCCGTACGCGGAAGCCGCCGCCCGGACGGGGCCCGGCCTCGGCGGTGCCGCCCAGGGCCGCGGCCCGCTCGCGCATGCCGACCAGGCCGTTCCCCCCGCCGGTGACCGTGCCGGCCAGGGCGGGTCCTTCGTCGTCGACGGTCACTTCGAGCGCGTCGGGCCCGTAGTGCAGCCGGACCTCGGCCGTGCGGGAGCCGGAGTGCCGGACGATGTTGGTGAGGGCTTCCTGGACGATGCGGAAGGCCGCGAGGTCGGCGCCCGGCGGCAGGCCCCTCCGCGGGCCCTCGGCCGCGACCTGCACGTCCAGCCCGGCCCCGGCCGCCTGCCGGACCAGTTCCTGCAGCCGGTCGAGCCCGGGGGCCGGGGAGCGGGGCGCGTCGCCGGGGGTGCGCAGGGTGTCGAGCACCTGGCGGACCTCGCCCAGCGCCTCCTTGCTGGCGGCCTTGATGGTGGTGAGCGCGGCCCGGGCCTGCTCCGGATGGCTGTCGATGAGGGCGAGCCCCACCCCGGCCTGGACGTTGATGACGGAGATGCTGTGCGCGAGGACGTCGTGCAGCTCGCGCGCGATGCGCAGCCGCTCCTCGTCGGCACGGCGGCGCTCCGCCGCGGCGCGCTCGGCCCGGGCCTGGGCCCACTGCTCGCGCCGCACGCGCACGAACTCGGCCCCGGCGACGACGGCGACGGCCCAGGCCGCGGGCGCCCACTCCTCGCCCCAGGGGGCCGGCCCGTCACCGCCGGGCGGCAGCCACCGGTACAGCCAGTGGGAGAGGAGGAGGTGCCCGGCCCACAGCAGGCCGACCGCGCACCAGACGGCGCGGCGGCGCCCAGCGACGACCGCCGTGAAGCAGCTGACGGCGACGCAGGCGAACACGGGGCCGTAGGGGTAGCCGCCGCCGAGGTAGAGCGCGGTGACGAAGCAGGTGCCGAAGACGGCGAGGGTGGGGTGGCGGTGGCGCAGGAGCAGAAAGGCCGGGCCGGCTGCGAGCAGTACCCGGGCGAAGGAGTCCAGCGGCGCCCGGTCGGGCTGGTTGAGCGCGGCGTAGTGGCTGCCGACCTGCTGGAGGGCGGCGACGGCGAGCGTGGAGGCCCACGGCAGGCGGCCTGCCGGGCGGGCGAGCCACCGCTCCCACCGCGGCTCGGCACCGCGCTCCCGCGCCCACGGCGCCCGTCTCTCGCTCCCCATACGGGCAAAGCTAGTCGGCGGCGGCGCCCGCCGCGTCAGCCGTGTGCAGTGGGCGCGTCTACTCCACCGGGAGTAGGGGGCCCGGCCCGCCGGGGCCCCGCGGCGGGGCCCGGAAGGAGCAACGCTCGCCGGCCGGCCGGGCTCCCGGGACGGGTCCGGCACCGCCCGGAGCCCGGGGAACGCACTTCTTCCTCCCGCCGCAGCGGCGCTCATCCCCCGCGGCGGAGTCCGGCAGTGCGGGACGAGCCCCTCGGGGCGGTCCGGCAGCGCCGGGCAGCTCGCCGGGGGCTGATCGCCACCGCGGCGGATACGGGCCGCCCGGGCACCGCCCGCGCCCGGTCCGGGAACTACGGGCGGTCCGCCGCCGACAGCACGCGGCGGGCCAGCGGGTGCGTGCGCACGATCTCCGCGAGCGTGGTCGTGCCCCGGGTGATCCTGGTGAAGGCGTGCCACGCCGGGCGGAAGCCGGTGAGCGCGGCATGCATCAGGCCGGGGCGGCGCTCGTAGAAGGCGAGCATGCGGCGGCCGACGCCCATCTCCACGCCCAGCCCCGCCTTGATGGCGAAGGCGTAGTTGAGGGCCTGACGGCGGGCGTCGACCGCGTCCTGCGCCTCGCCGATGCGGACCGCCCACTCCCCCGCCAGCCGGCCCGAGCGCAGGGCGAAGGAGATGCCCTCGCGGGTCCACGGCTCCAGCAGGCCCGCGGCGTCGCCGCAGACGATGACGCGGCCGCGGGAGAGCGGGGAGTCGTCCGAGCGGCAGCGGGTGAGGTGGCCGGAGGAGATGCTCGGCTCGAAGCCCGCGAGGCCGAGGCGGGCGATGAAGTCCTCCAGGTACCGCTTGGTGGCGGAGCCGTCGCCGCGGGCCGAGATCACACCGACGGTGAGGGTGTCGCCCTTGGGGAAGACCCAGCCGTAACTGCCGGGGATCGGGCCCCAGTCGATGAGCACGCGCCCGGCCCAGTCCTCGGCGACCGTCGGGGGCACGGGGATCTCCGCCTCCAGGCCGAGGTCGACCTGGGCGAGCTTCACTCCCACGTGTGCCCCTATGCGCCCGGCGCTGCCGTCGGCCCCGACGACCGCGCGGGCGAGGACGGTCTCGCCGCTCGAGAGGACCACGGCGACCGTGCGCCGGTCGGGCACGGCCGGGCCGTGCTGCTCCACGCGCGAGACGGTCACGCCCGTGCGCACCTCGGCGCCGGCGTCCTTGGCCGCCTCGACCAGGGCGGCGTCGAACTCGGCCCGGTTGATGAGGCCGAACAGCATCCGCTTGGAGCGGCGCGTGCGCGTCAGCTTCCCGTTGAGGGAGAAGGTGACGGCGTGGACGCGGTCGCGCAGGGGCAGTTCGAAGCCGGGCGGCAGGGCGTCCCGCGAGGGGCCGATGATGCCGCCGCCGCACGTCTTGTAGCGCGGCAGGTCGGCCTTCTCCAGGAGCAGCACCCGGCGGCCCGTGGAGGCGGCGGCGTGCGCTGCCGAGGCCCCGCCGGGCCCCGCGCCCACCACCACGACGTCCCACACCTGCTCCGGGCCCCCGCCCGCGTCCCGCTCCGCGCCCTCGGCTGCGTTGTCGCTGCTCACCTGTGGTTCTACTCCCGCTCGATCACCGGCTACGGCTACCGCCCGCATCCTACGGCCAGCCCCTCGCGGCGCCGCCACGGGAAGGCCGTGGGCGCAGCGGGAGGCGGGCGTGGGAGGATCGAACGGCACAATCGCCCATACGTACGGATACAACGCCGCGTCCACAAGGAGCGTTCCATGGAAGCGTCCTCGAACCGCCACCACCGGCCGGTCCCGGCCGAACTGGCGGCGACCGTCGCCTCGCTGCAGCCCCGCGCCAGGACCGAACTGGCCGAGCTGGTGGCCTTCCGGTCCGTGGCGGACGAGGCGCAGTTCCCCAGGAGCGAGTGCGAGGCGGCCGCGGGCTGGGTGGCCGACGCCCTGCGGGCCGAGGGGTTCGAGGACGTCGCCCTGCTCGACACCCCCGACGGCACCCAGTCGGTCTACGGCTTCCTCCCCGGCCCGGCGGGCGCCCCCACCGTGCTGCTCTACGCGCACTACGACGTGCAGCCGCCGCTGGACGAGGCCGCCTGGCTCTCGCCCCCGTTCGAGCTGACCGAGCGCGACGGTCGCTGGTACGGGCGCGGCGCGGCCGACTGCAAGGGCGGGGTGGTCCTGCACCTCACCGCCCTGCGCGCGCTCAAGGAGCACGGCGGCGTGCCGGTCAGTGTGAAGATGATCGTCGAGGGCTCGGAGGAGCAGGGCACCGGCGGCCTGGAGCGCTACGCCACGGCGCACCCGGAGCTGCTGGCCGCCGACAGCATCGTCATCGGCGACGCCGGCAACTTCCGCGTGGGCCTGCCCACGGCCACCGCGACGCTGCGCGGCATGACGCTCGTCCGCGTCCAGGTGGACACCCTGGGCGGCAACCTGCACTCGGGCCAGTTCGGCGGCGCGGCGCCCGACGCCCTGGCGGCGCTGATCCGCATGCTCGACTCGCTGCGCGCCGAGGACGGTTCGACGACCGTGACCGGCCTGGAGGCCGAGGCGGCGGCGAGCTGGGAGGGCATGCAGTACCCGGAGGAGGACTTCCGCAAGGACGCCAGGGTCCTCGACGGCGTCGAGCTGATCGGCTCGGGCACCGTCGCCGACCGGCTGTGGGCCCGCCCCGCCGTCACCGTCCTCGGCATCGACTGCCCGCCCGTCATCGGCGCCACCCCCTCGGTCCACGCGGGCGCCCGGGCGCTGATCAGCCTGCGCGTGCCCCCGGGCACGGACGCGGCCGCGGCGACGAAGCTGCTGGACGAGCACCTGAAGGCGGCGGCCCCGTGGGGCGCGCGCGTCGCGGTGGAGCAGATCGGCCAGGGGCAGGCGTTCCGCGCGGACACCGGCAGCCCGGCCTACACGGCGATGGCCGACGCCATGCGCATCGCCTACCCGGGCCAGGAGATGCAGATCTCCGGCATGGGCGGCTCGATCCCGCTGTGCAACACCCTCACCGCGCTGTACCCGGAGGCGGAGATCCTGCTGATCGGGCTGAGCGAGCCCGAGGCGCAGATCCACGCGGTCAACGAGAGCGTCTCGCCGGAGGAGCTGGAGCGGCTCTCCCTGGCCGAGGCCCTGTTCCTGGGCAACTACGCGGAGAGCAAGCGCTGACGTCCCACGGCCGGGGCCGGGCTCCGCGGCCCGGCCCCCGAGCCCGCGGGCTCACCCGACGGGAACGCCCGCCTCGAGGTTGAGCGGGCGGCCCTGTTCGCGGGCGCGCAGCGCCCAGCGCAGCCTGCTCAGCCGCACGGGCGGCAGCAGGGAGGCCGCCTCGCTCTCGGTGACGAACCGCCAGCCGCGCAGTTCGGAGCCGGGTAGCAGGAGCCGGCGGGCATCGGCCCCGGCCAGCCGCCCGCCGTCGAAGAGGAACCGCAGGCCGCCGTAGCCGGGCGGCTTGGGCGGCTCCCAGTCGACGACCAGCAGGCGGGGCACCTCGGCGAGCCGGATGCCGATCTCCTCGGCGACCTCGCGCATCCCGGCGCGGGCGGGCGCCTCGCCGGGCTCGACCACGCCGCCGGGGAACTCCCAGCCCGGCTTGTACGTGGGGTCGACCAGCAGGAAGCGGTCCTCCTCGTCGAAGAGGAGCACCCCGGCGGCGAGCGTCTCGGCCGTCGGCTCGGGGGTCTGCACGATGGCGCACGCCCCCGCGGCACCGCTGCGCACGGCGTCCGCGACCCGCTCGGCCGCCTCACGCGGCGTCAGGCGGCCGGTCTCGACGGCGTAGGCGTCGGTACGGAGCCAGGGGAGCGCCTCGCGGTAGGGAGCGATGTGGTCCAGCGCCCACTGCCGGACGGACTCGCTGCGGTCGGGGTCGTCCGCGAACTCCTCGCGTCCTGCTATCCGGGCGCGCAGGATCGTTTCGTCGACAGCCAGCAGCACGTGTCGCACCGGGATGCGGCGGGCGGCGAGCCCGCCGAAGATCTCGTCCCGGTACTCCTGGCGCAGCAGGGTCATGGGGACGACGAGCACCCCGCCGACCTCGGCGAGCAGGGCGGCCGCGGCGTCGACGACCAGCCGCCGCCAGACCGGCAGGTCCTGGAAGTCGCCGACCTCGCCCATTCTCTTGGGCGGCAGCAGGTACTGCAGCGCCCCGCCGATCACCTCGGGGTCGTAGAGGGTGCTGTCCGGGATCAGCTCGGTCAGTTCCCTGGCCGTGCTGGTCTTCCCCGCACTGAACGCGCCGTTCAGCCAGACGATCACGGTTCCCCCTTCTCCGTAGACCCCTGTGAAGTGCCCGGAACACCTTGCCACGGAAACGCGTGTGAGGGGCACGGTGCCGGGGGTCCCCGCCCGCCGGAAGGGGCAGGCCCCCGCCCGGGCTTCCGGCTGCGTCCATCACGGCAGCGGCGCCTACCGCCACTGTCCGGCGCGTTCTACGCCGGGCACGGCTCCTCGTGCGCGGGAGTGCTATGCCGGGCCGGACTCCCGGGCGGTCCACAGCCCGAGGTGCTGCGCGGCCGCCGCGGCGGCCCCCACGAGGCCCGCGTCGGAACCCAGTTCGGCGGGCAGCACCTCGATGCCCGCCGCGAACGACAGCGTCGCGTAGTCGCGCAGGCGCGCGCGCAGCGGGGCGAAGAGGACGTCCCCCGCTCCCGCCACGCCGCCGCCTATGACGGCGACCTCGACCTCGACCAGCGTCGCGGTCGCGGCGATGCCGGCGGCCAGGGCCTGG
>NZ_JBAMDC010000181.1:0-13106 GCF_036961605.1 Streptomyces sp. KLMMK | reverse complement strand
CTCGTCGACATGCGCTACCGGGAGGTGCGCATCACCGCCGACCTGGCCGAGGGCGGCGAGTCCGCCGTCATCTGGGCCAACGACCTCACCGCCGACTACGTCCACGAGAACAGCGCGTACTCCTCATGACGACCACGGACAGCGCGGGCACGACCCGCAAGCACACTGCCCTCCCCAAGGCGCGCATCCTCGTGGAGGCGCTGCCCTGGCTGACGCGGCATCACGGCAAGACCGTCGTCATCAAGTTCGGCGGCAACGCCATGGTCGACGAGGAGCTGAAGGCGGCCTTCGCCCAGGACGTCGTCTTCCTCCACCATGCCGGGCTGCGCCCGGTCGTCGTGCACGGCGGCGGCCCGCAGATCAGCGCGCAGCTCGACCGGCTGGGCCTGGAGTCGGAGTTCAAGGCCGGCCTGCGGGTGACCACCCCGGAGGCCATGGACGTCGTCCGCATGGTGCTCGCCGGGCAGGTGCAGCGCGAACTCGTCGGCCTGCTCAACGAGCACGGCCCGCTCGCCGT
This sequence comes from Streptomyces sp. KLMMK, assembly GCF_036961605.1. Classification (NCBI taxonomy): domain Bacteria; kingdom Bacillati; phylum Actinomycetota; class Actinomycetes; order Kitasatosporales; family Streptomycetaceae; genus Streptomyces; species Streptomyces sp. KLMMK. Next base: position 12,589 of record NZ_JBAMDC010000181.1, on the reverse strand, counting down.
GGGCCTCACGGGCGAGGACGCCCACACCATGACCGCCACCAAGCACTATGCCGAGATCGACGGCGAACGCGTCGACATCGGCCGCGTCGGCGAGATCACCGCCATCGACACCGGCGCCGTCCAGGCCCTGCTCGACGACGGGCGCATCCCCGTCCTCTCCTCCATCGCCCGCAGCGCCGACGACGGACACGTCTACAACGTCAACGCCGACACCGCGGCGGCCGCGCTCGCCGCGGCCCTCGGCGCGGAGACGCTGATGGTCCTCACCGACGTCGAGGGCCTCTACGAGGACTGGCCGCACAGCGACGAGGTCATCAGCCGGCTCACGGCGAGCGAGCTGGAGGCCCTGCTGCCCGACCTGGCCAGCGGGATGGTCCCCAAGATGGAGGGGTGCCTGCACGCCGTGCGCAACGGCGTCACCACGGCCCGCGTCATAGACGGCCGGGTCCAGCACTCGATCCTGCTGGAGATCTTCACGGACGAGGGCATCGGCACGATGGTCGTGCCCGACGAAGCGGCGGGCGCGCCGGAGGGGAAGCAGCAGTGACCAACGCCGGACTCACCCAGCGCTGGCAGGGCGCGCTGATGGACAACTACGGCACCCCGCGCATCCCCCTCGTCCGCGGTGAGGGGAGCACCGTCTGGGACGCCGACGGCAAGCCGTACCTCGACCTCGTCGGCGGGATCGCCGTCAACGCCCTCGGCCACGCCCATCCGGCGGTCGTCCGCGCGGTGTCGGACCAGATCGCCACGCTCGGCCACGTCTCCAACCTCTTCACCGCCGAGCCGACGGTCGCCCTGGCCGAGCGGCTGCTCGCCCTCGCGGGCCGGCCGGGCCGCGTGTACTTCGCCAACTCGGGGGCGGAGGCGGTCGAGGCCGCGTTCAAGATCGGGCGCCGGACGGGCCGCACGCACATGGTCGCCGCCACCGGCGGCTTCCACGGCCGCACGATGGGAGCCCTGGCGCTCACCGGCCAGCCCGCCAAGCAGGACCCGTTCCTGCCGCTGCCCGCGGGCGTCACCCACGTCCCCTACGGCGACGCCGAGGCGCTGCGGGCCGCCGTGACCACCGACACCGCGCTCGTGGTGCTGGAGCCGGTCCAGGGCGAGGCCGGCGTCGTCGTGCCGCCCCCCGGCTACCTCGCCGCCGCCCGGGAGATCACCCGCGCCACCGGCACCCTCCTCGTCCTGGACGAGATTCAGACAGGTATCGGCCGCACCGGCCACTGGTTCGAGCACCAGGTGCAGGGCGTCGAGCCCGACATCGTCACGCTCGCCAAGGGCCTCGGCGGCGGCCTGCCGATCGGGGCGACGCTCGCCTTCGGCGCGGCCGCCGATCTGCTGACGCCCGGTCAGCACGGCTCCACCTTCGGCGGGAACCCCGTCGCGTGCGCCGCCGCCCTGGCGGTCCTCGACACGCTGGAGGGCGAAGGAATCCTCCCCCGCGTGGCGGTGACGGGGGAGCGGCTGCGTGACGGGATCGCTGCGCTCGGCCACCCGCTGGTCGACCGCGTCCGTGGCGCGGGCCTGCTGCTGGGTATTGTCCTTTCCGAGCCCCTTGCACCGAAGGTGCAGCAGGCAGCACAGGACGCCGGCCTCCTGGTGAACGCGGTCGCACCCGACGTGGTGCGGCTGGCCCCGCCGCTGATCATCACGGAAGATGAGGTGGAAACGTTCCTCCGGGCCCTGCCGGGTGTCCTGGACGCTGCTGCTGCTGCTGCCGCCGTCGGCGCGGGGGCGTGAGCGGCCGGAGCGGCCGACGAGGCGGACGGGGCCGGCGGGGCGACACGGCCCCTCCGGACCCTCGGGGAACGACGAAGCGGAGACTGACGAGACGATGACCCAGGCGCAGGAGCCGGAGCCGTTCCACGGCGGACAGGCCGTACCGCAGACCCGTACCGCCCGCCACCGCCGGATCGTGGACATCCTCGGCCGGCAGGCGGTCCGGTCGCAGAGCCAGCTCGCCAAGCTGCTCGCCGACGACGGCCTGTCCGTCACCCAGGCGACGCTCTCCCGCGACCTCGACGAACTGGGCGCGGTCAAGATCCGCAACACCGGTGGCGAGCTGATCTACGCGGTCCCGTCGGAGGGCGGCGACCGCACCCCCCGGGCCCCGCTCGGCGAATCCGCGACCGAGGCCCGCATGGGCCGCCTGGCGGGCGAACTGCTGATCTCGGCGGAGGCCTCCGCCAACCTGGTCGTCCTGCGCACGCCGCCGGGCGCCGCGCAGTTCTTCGCCTCCGCGATCGACCAGGCGGGGGTGCACGAGATCATCGGCACCATCGCCGGCGACGACACGGTGATGCTCATCAGCCGCGACCCCAAGGGCGGCCAGGCCCTCGCGGACCACCTGCTCAGACTGGCCCAGAAGGAGCGCTGAGGGCGCGGGCGCGGCCCGGGGATCCCGGCCGCGCCCCCACCCCGGCCGAACGTGCCGATGGCGTCCCGCACTTGCGGGGCGCCATCAGTCGTACCGGCCGCGCTGCCCGCACTCCGCCCCGTCCCCCTCCCGGCCGGGAAATCATGCCGGGTGCGGGCTCCCGCGGCGCCGGAGTGGGCAGGATGAGAAGGGCCCGGGGCGTCGGCACCGTAAACACCGGCCCAACAGCAGTCATTGGGCAAGGGAGGACACATGCTCGCGATCCGCGCGGCGAAGCTCTTCGACGGGATAGGACCGGGGCTCGTCGAACGGCCCGTGGTGCTGGCCGAGGGCGGGCGGGTCGTCGCCGTACACCCCGGCGGGAGCGTGCCCGCGGGCGCCGGACTGCTGGACCTGGGGGACGTGACGCTGCTCCCGGGCTTCGTGGACACCCACGTCCACCTCGCCTTCGACGCGAGCGACGACGCCGTGGGACGCCTGCGGCGCGCGGATGACGAGGAACTGCTCGACCGGATGCGGGAAGCGGGCCGGGCGGCGCTCGCCGCGGGCGTGACGACCGTACGGGACCTGGGGGACCGGGGGTACCTCGCGCTGCGGGTGCGCGAGGAGACCGCCGAGGACCCCGTGGCCGGTCCCACCGTGCTCGCCTCCGGGCCGCCGATCACCACCGCGCGCGGACACTGCTGGTTCCTCGGCGGGCAGGCCGAGGGCGTCGACGCGATCCGGGCGGCGGTGCGCGAGCGCGCAGAGCGGGGCGTCGACGTGGTGAAGGTGATGGTGACCGGCGGTCACCTGACCCCCGGCTCGGATCCGTTCCACGTGCAGTACAGCCACACCGAACTGCTCGCCGCCGTGCGCGAGGCCCACCGGCACGGGCTGCCGGTCACCGCGCACGCGCACTCGGCGGCGGGTATCGCCGCCGCCGTGGCCGCCGGGTTCGACATGGTCGAGCACTGCTTCTTCGTCACCGAGATCACCGACGAGAGCGACGAGAGCGACACCGGCGTGGACTACGACCGGCGCATCCTCGACGACATGGTCCGCCTCGGCGTGGTCGCCTCCCTCACCCTGGGGGCCCTGCCCGGCGCGCCGCCGCCCCCGCCCCCGATCGCCCGCCGCCTGCCCGGCCTGGCCGCCGGGATGGCCGCGATGCGGGAAGCCGGCGTGGGCGTGGTGTGCGGCAGCGACTCGGGGATCTTTCCGTTCAAGGCCCACGGCAGCCATCCGTACAGCATCGTGGCCATGGCGGAGAGGGGCTTCGGCCCGCTGGAGGCGCTGCGCGCCGCGACCTCGGCCGCGGCCCGCGCGTGCGGCGTCGCCTGCCGCAAGGGGTGCATCGCGCCGGGCTTCGACGCGGACATCGTGGCGGTGGCGGGGGACCCCCTCGCCGACATCACGGCCGTCCACGCGGTGACGGCGGTCCTGCGGGAGGGCCGGCGGGTCGCCCCGGGAAAGCTGCGGCAGCCGTAGCAGCCGTAGCAGCCGTAGCAGGCGTAACGGGCGGAGAAACGGAGAAGGCCGCTTCCTCTTACGAGGAAACGGCCTCCGACCTGCGATGTTCGCTGGTCGGGACGGCGGGATTTGAACCCACGACCCCTTGACCCCCAGTCAAGTGCGCTACCAAGCTGCGCCACGTCCCGGTGCTCGTCCCTCCCGGTTTCTTCCCGGTGGGGCGTGCAGAAAGAAAATATCCTGTTTGGCTGCGTGATCCAAATTCGGGGTCCGGCCCTCCGTCTGCGTCACGACCCGGCCACGTACCGCTATCGGCGTCGCCCATTGACGAAACATACGGTGCAGTGCATACTTATGCCCATCAGCGTATGCATCGTAAGGAGAAACCCGTGACCGAGCGCGTCGTACTCGCCTACTCCGGCGGCCTGGACACCTCCGTCGCCATCGGCTGGATCGCCGAGGAGACGGGCGCCGAGGTCATCGCCGTTGCCGTGGACGTCGGCCAGGGCGGCGAGGACCTGGACGTCATCCGCAAGCGCGCGCTCGCCTGCGGTGCGGTGGAGGCGGAGGTCGCCGACGCCAAGGACGAGTTCGCCGAGGAGTACTGCCTCCCGGCGATCAAGGCCAACGCCCTCTACATGGACCGGTACCCGCTGGTCTCCGCCCTCTCCCGGCCCACGATCGTCAAGCACCTCGTCGCCGCCGCGCAGAAGCACGGCGCGACCACCGTCGCCCACGGCTGCACCGGCAAGGGCAACGACCAGGTGCGGTTCGAGGCCGGCATCTCCTCCCTCGCCCCCGGGCTCAAGTGCATCGCCCCCGTCCGGGACTACGCGATGACGCGGGACAAGGCCATCGCCTTCTGCGAGGCCAAGGGCCTGCCGATCGCCACCACCAAGAAGTCCCCGTACTCCATCGACCAGAACGTCTTCGGCCGGGCCGTCGAGACGGGCTTCCTCGAGGACATCTGGAACGCCCCGATCGAGGACGTCTACGACTACACCGACAACCCGGCCACCCCCCGGGAGGCCGACGAGGTGATCATCACCTTCGAGCAGGGCGTCCCGGTCGCGATCGACGGCAAGCCCGTCTCCGTGCTGCAGGCCATCCAGCAGCTCAACGAGCGGGCCGGTGCCCAGGGCGTCGGCCGGCTGGACATGGTCGAGGACCGGCTGGTCGGCATCAAGTCCCGGGAGATCTACGAGGCGCCCGGCGCCATCGCGCTGATCACCGCCCACCAGGAGCTGGAGGCCGTCACGGTCGAGCGCGAGCTCGCCCGGTACAAGCGGCAGGTCGAGCAGCGGTGGACCGAGCTCGTCTACGACGGCCTGTGGTTCTCCCCGCTCAAGCGGGCCCTGGACGGCTTCATCGCCGAGGCCAACGAGCACGTCTCCGGCGACATCCGGATGACGCTGCACGGCGGCCGGGCCGTCGTCACGGGCCGGAAGTCCGAGAAGTCGCTCTACGACTTCAACCTCGCCACGTACGACACGGGCGACACGTTCGACCAGTCCATGTCGAAGGGCTTCATCGAGATCTTCGGCCTGTCCTCGAAGATCGCCGCGAAGCGCGACCTGGCCTGACCGACCAGCTGCCGCTGTGCGCGGCCGTGCCGCAGGGGCACGGGTGGGCACAGCGGCATCCGCCCGCGGCGGCCGGCCGCCCCCCACCACCCACGAGGAGCACGCAAGTGAGCAACGGCACCACCGACGACGTCCGGCTCTGGGGCGGCCGTTTCGCCGACGGCCCGGCCGAAGCGCTGGCCAAGCTGTCCGCCTCGGTCCACTTCGACTGGCGGCTCGCGCCCTACGACATTGCCGGTTCCCGTGCCCACGCCCGCGTGCTCCACACGGCCGGCCTGCTGACGGCCGACGAGCTGGAGCGGATGCTCGACGGCCTCGGCCGGCTGGAGGAGGACGTCGCCGCCGGGACCTTCACCGGCACCGTCGCCGACGAGGACGTGCACACCGCGCTGGAGCGGGGCCTGCTGGAGCGGCTCGGCCCGGACCTCGGCGGCAAGCTGCGCGCCGGGCGGTCCCGCAACGACCAGGTCGCCACGCTCTTCCGGATGTACCTGCGCGACCACGCCCGGATCATCGGGGGTCTCCTCACCGATCTGCAGGAGGCGCTCGTGGGCCTCGCCGAGGCCCACGCCGGCGTCGCCATGCCGGGGCGGACGCACCTGCAGCACGCCCAGCCCGTCCTGTTCGCCCACCATGTGCTCGCGCACGTCCAGTCGCTCTCCCGGGACGCCGAGCGGCTGCGGCAGTGGGACGAGCGCACGGCGGTCTCGCCCTACGGGTCGGGGGCCCTCGCCGGGTCCTCCCTCGGGCTCGACCCGGAAACGGTCGCGGCCGACCTCGGCTTCGAGCGCGGCTCGGCGGGCAACTCCATCGACGGGACGGCCTCGCGCGACTTCGTCGCCGAGTTCGCCTTCATCACGGCGATGATCGGCATCGACCTGTCGCGGATCGCCGAGGAGGTCATCATCTGGAACACGAAGGAGTTCTCCTTCGTGACCCTCCACGACGCCTTCTCCACCGGCTCCTCGATCATGCCGCAGAAGAAGAACCCGGACATCGCCGAGCTCGCGCGGGGCAAGTCCGGGCGGCTCATCGGCAACCTCACCGGCCTGCTCGCCACCCTCAAGGCCCTGCCGCTCGCCTACAACCGGGACCTGCAGGAGGACAAGGAGCCCGTCTTCGACTCCTGCGACCAGCTGGAGGTCCTCCTGCCGGCCTTCACCGGGATGATGGCGACCCTCACGGTCAACCGCGCCCGGATGGAGGAGCTGGCCCCCGCCGGATTCTCCCTGGCCACCGACATCGCCGAGTGGCTCGTCAAGCAGGGCGTGCCGTTCCGTGTGGCGCACGAGGTGGCGGGGAAGTGCGTCAAGGAGTGCGAGGCGCGCGGCATCGAGCTGGACGGCCTGACCGACGAGCAGTTCGCCGCGATCTCGCCGCACCTGACGCCCGAGGTCCGGTCCGTCCTCAGCGTCCCCGGTGCGCTCGCCTCGCGCAGCGGGCGGGGCGGCACCGCGCCGTCCGCGGTCGCGGTCCAGCTCGGCGAGGTCAAGGCGGACCTGGCGGTCCAGCGGGAGTGGGCGGACGCCAAGCGCGGCTGAGACGGCTGTTGCTTTGAGAGGGCCGTCCCTTGAGTCGGCCGTCCCTCGAGACGGCCGTGCCGTCCCTGAGACGGTCACGCCTTCCCTGGGACGATGACAGCCCGGGTGAGACATTTGCGTCTCATCCGGGTTATCGTCGTCTCATGAGTGTTGACCGTGACCATGTGCTGAGGGAGGCCGCCGCCCTGCTCACCCGCAGGGCGACCGCCTCCATGGACGAGATCGCCAAGGCCGCCGGGATCGGTCGCGCCACCCTCCACCGCCACTTCGCCGGGCGCGACGCGCTCGTCCGCGCCCTGGAGGAACTGGGCATCGAGCAGTTCGGGCAGGCCCTGGACGCGGCCCGGATCGAGGAGGGCGACGCGGCCGGCGCCGTGCGCCGCCTGATCGACGAGGCCGAGCCGGTCGCCGGCATGCTCGCCTTCCTCTTCACCGAGAACCAGCTCTACGAGAACGGCACCAACGAGGGCTGGAACCGCCTCGACGCCCGCGTCCAGGAGCTCTTCCGACGCGGGCAGGAGGAGGGCGCCTTCCGGCTCGACCTCACACCCGCCTGGCTCACCGAGGCCCTCTACGGCCTGATCGGCACCGGCGCCTGGGCCGTCCAGGACCGGCGCGTGGCCGCCAAGGACATGCCCCGGATGGTCGCCGAGCTGCTGCTCGGCGGCGCCGAGCGAAGGACCGGCACCGAGCGGAGGATGAAACGGTGACCGGAACCGCCGGCGGCCCGCAGACCCTCGCGGCACCCGCCGAGACCCCCCGCCCCGGGCGCTGGCTCGCCCTCGCCGTCCTCGCCCTGGCCGTCCTCCTCGTCGCGGTCGACGCCACCGTCCTCGGCCTGGCCACGCCCTTCCTCAGCGAGGACCTGCAGCCGACGGGCACCCAGCTGCTGTGGATCGGCGACGTCTACTCGTTCGTCATCGCCGGACTCCTGGTCTCCATGGGCAGCCTCGGCGACCGCATCGGCCGCAAGAAGCTCCTGCTGTGCGGCGCCGTGGCCTTCGGCGCGGTGTCGGTGCTGAACGCCTACGCCTCCACACCCGAGATGATGATCGCCGCCCGGGCCCTGCTGGGCGTCGCGGGCGCGACGCTGATGCCGTCCACGCTGGCGCTCATCCGCAACATCTTCCACGACCCCAAGGAGCGCAGCCTGGCCATCGGCATCTGGGGGGCCATGGCCTCCGCGGGCGCCGCCGTCGGGCCCGTGGTGGGCGGCTTCCTGCTGGGGCACTTCTGGTGGGGCTCCGTCTTCCTGATCAACCTGCCGGTGATGGCCGTGCTGGTGCTCGTCGGCGCCAAGCTGCTGCCCGAGTCGCGCGACCCCTCGCCCGGCCCGTGGGACCTGCTCAGCGTGGCACTGTCGATGACCGGCGTCATCGCCGTCGTCTACGCGATCAAGGAGGGCGCCACGCACGGCCCGGGCTGGGGCGTCGCCGCGGCGGCGGCCGTGGGCGTGGCGGCACTGGTGTGGTTCGTCCGCCGGCAGCTCACCCTGCCCTCGCCGCTGCTGAACATGCGGCTGTTCCACCACAAGGGTTTCTCGGGCGCGGTGCTGGCCGACCTGCTGACCGTCCTCGGCCTGTCCGGCATGGTCTTCTTCCTGTCGCAGTTCCTCCAGCTCGTCCAGGGGCGCAGCCCGCTGGAGGCCGGTCTGGCCGAGCTGCCGGCCGCGATCGGCGCGGTCACCGCGGGTCTGCTCGCGGGACGGGCCGCCCGGCGGTTCTCGGTGCGGTCGGTGGTGGCCGGCGGGCTCGCGGCCATCGGCGTCGCCCTCGCGGTGCTCATCTGGCTGGAGTCCGACACCGCCTACCCGGTGCTCGGGGCGGCGCTGCTGGTCGTGGGGGTCGGTGCGGGCTTCTCCTTCACCGTCACGGCCGACGTGATCCTCTCCAGCGTGCCCAAGGAGCAGGCGGGTGCCGCCTCGGCGGTCTCGGAGACGGCCTACGAGCTCGGCGCCGCGCTCGGCATCGCGCTGCTCGGCTCGATCGTCACCGGCGTCTACCGGGACTTCGCCGTCCCCGCGGGCGTGCCGGAGGCGACCGCCGAGGCGGCCCACGAGTCCCTCGGCGGCGCCGTGGAAGCCACCTCCGAGCTGCCGGCCGACCAGGCCACGGGCCTGCTGACCTCCGCGCAGGAGGCCTTCGTCGACGGGCTGCAGATCGCCTCGGGCGTCGGCGCGGTGGTGCTGCTGGCCACGGCCGCGGCGGCGTGGTTCCTGCTGCGCGGGCAGAAGCTGGAGGAGGGGTACGGCGGCTGAACCGTCACGCGGGTACAGCAAACGGAACCGCGCTGACCGGTTTGAGCCGGGCGCAGCTCACATGAGCAAAGCGCACGACGGGCCGGGGCGGCAAGCCCCGGCCCGTGTGACATATGCCTGAAACAATTTCTCTTGACGAGATGTTTACTCGCGGGCAACGATCACGACCACTGGTCGACATTGTCGAACATGGTTCGGTTCCGACGGTGGTCCCCCGCCGTCCCGTTGCCAAAGGACACCCCCCTCATGCGCCTTCGCAGAACGGTCAGAGTGCTGCTCGCCGCAGCGGCCACCGCGGCCCTGGGCCTCACGGGCCTCGCCGCCTCCCCGGCCTCCGCCTCCGTCCTCGACACCCCGCCGCGCGGGGCCAACGACTGGTCCTGCAAGCCGGATTCGGCCCACCCCGAGCCCGTCGTGCTGGTCAACGGCACCTTCAAGGTCATGGGCGAGAACTGGTCGGCGCTCTCGCCGAAGCTGAAGGAGGCGGGCTACTGCGTCTTCGCCTTCAACTACGGCAAGCTGGAGACCGCCCCGGTCCCGCAGTCGGCCGAGGAGCTGCGCGACTTCGTGGAGACCGTGCGTCGCGCCACGGGCGCGAAGAAGGTCGACCTCGTCGGCCACAGCCAGGGCGGCATGATGCCGCGCTACTACGTGAAGTTCCTGGGCGGCGCGGACAAGGTCGACGACCTCGTCGGCATCGTCCCGTCCAACCACGGCACGAAGAACCCCCTGGCCATCCCGGCCGGCTGGACGTTCTGCCCGTCCTGCGCCGACCAGCGCTGGGGCTCGGACTTCATGCAGAAGCTCAACGAGGGCGAGGAGGCGCCGGCCGGTCCCGACTACACCGTCGTCACCACGCGCTACGACGAGGTCGTCATCCCCTACACCAGCGCCCTGCTGAACGGCCCGGCCGAGCGCGTCACGAACGTCGTGCTGCAGGACAAGTGCAAGCTGGACCTCTTCATGCACGACCAGGCCACCAAGGACCCGGTCGTCGCCCAGTGGGTGCTCAACGCGCTGGGGCGCAAGGGTCCGGCCGACCCGGCCTTCCAGCCCCAGTGCATCGGCCTGGGCTAGTCCCCGTCAGGTGATGTGACGTCAGGCGGCCTTCGAGGCCCTGGCCTTGGTCGCGTAGACGTCCACGTACTCCTGGCCCGACAGGCTCATGACCTCGCTCATCACCTCGTCGGTGACGGCGCGCAGGATGTAGCGGTCGCGGTCCATGCCCTCGTAGCGGGAGAAGTCCAGCGGCTCGCCGAAGCGCACCGTCACCGGGGCGAGGTGCAGCATGCCCTTGCCGCCCGGCTGGACCTTGTCCATGCCGATCATCGCGAACGGCACCACCGGCGCGCCCGTCATCAGCGCGAGGCGGGCGATGCCGGTGCGGCCGCGGTAGAGGCGGCCGTCGGGGGAGCGGGTGCCCTCGGGGTAGATGCCGAAGACCTTGCCCTCGTCGAGGATGCGGCGGCCGGTCATCAGCGCCGCGACGCCGCCGCGGCCGCCGTCGCGGTCCACCGGGATCATGCCGGAGCTGCGGAAGAACCAGGCCATGAGCCGGCCCTTGATCCCCTTGCCCGTGACGTACTCGTCCTTGCCGATGAAGAAGACCTGCCGCTTGACCACCAGCGCGAGGAAGAGCGAGTCGACGAACGTCACGTGGCTGCCCGCCAGGATGACCGGCCCGCTGCCGGGGATGCGCTCCGTGCCCTCCACCTTGGGGCGGTACAGGACGCGCATGAGCAATCCGAGGAACGCCTTGAGCAAGATGCGGGACAACGGAGGCCCTCCGGTCGTGATGGTCGGTGCGGCGCATGCCTGCGCAGGGGAGTGACCATACTCGCCGGTATGGGCCTTGCGCACCCCGGGTAGGGGGACGCGATACGGAGTGTTGACAGGAGTTTGCACGCCGTTTGACCTTCGTCTTCACAGACGGAAGTCGTACATGTTTACGATCGGCGCGTCCGACGGGTGCCGGAACGGCGCCGGGACGCGCAAGCAAGGAGCGTTCATGGATCAGGAGCAGCGGCCGGGCAGGCGCACCCTTCTGGGGGCCGCGGCGGCCCTCGGCGCGGGAGCGGTCGTCCTCGGCGGCGGAGCGGGCACGGCCTCTGCCGCGCAGCGCGGGCAGGCCGCGGAGCGCGCCCACGGCGGCGGCACCGGCGGTTCGTACAAGGACCTGCCCAAGCCGACTGTCATCGGCCACCGCGGCGGCAGCGGCTACCGCCCCGAGCACACCCTCGGCTCCTACCAGTTCGCCCTGGACAACGGCGCGGACGTCATCGAGCAGGACCTCGTCCCCACCAAGGACGGGCACCTCGTGTGCCGTCACGAGAACGACATCACCGGCACCACCGACGTCGCCTCCCGCCCGGAGTTCGCCTCCCGCAGGACGACGAAGACCGTCGACGGCGAGGCCCACACCGGCTGGTTCACCGAGGACTTCACGCTCGCCGAGCTGAAGACGCTGCGGGCCAAGGAGCGCATCCCCGGCACCCGCCAGCACAACACCCTCTACGACGGCGTCTGGCAGGTGCCCACGTTCGAAGAGGTCCTGAAGTGGGCCGACGAGCAGGGCCGCAAGCGCGGCCGGCGCATCTGGCTGCACATCGAGACCAAGCACCCCACCTACTTCCGCAAGGCCGGCCTCGGCCTGGAGGAGCGGCTCGCCAAGCTGCTGCGCCGCTACAACCGCTCGGGCCGCAACGCCCACACCTTCCTGCAGTCCTTCGAGCCGAGCAGCCTCCAGCGGCTGAACCGGCTGGGCGTGGACTGCCCCAAGGTGCTCCTCCTGGACGACCTCACGACGCAGCCGTGGGACTTCGTCGAGGCCAAGGACCCGCGCACGGTCGCCGACCTGATCACGCCCAAGGGCCTGAAGTGGGTCTCCGGCTTCGCCCAGGGCATCGGCCCGTGGCTGAACCTGATCATCCCGCGGGACAAGAACGACAAGCTGACCAAGCCCACCACGCTGGTGCGCGACGCGCACGCCGCCGGGCTGCTCCTGCACCCGTACACCATGCGCAACGAGAACAGCTTCCTGCCGGCGGACTTCCGGCGGGGCACCGACCCCAACGGGTACGGTGACGCGCTCGCGGCGTTCAAGACGTACTTCGCGACCGGGATCGACGGCATCTTCTCGGACAACTGCGACACCGCGGCGATCGCGCGGGACGCGTTTCTGAAGGGGTAACCCGCAAGGGTGATCGTCCGGCGGTCCGGAACCGCCGGAGCCGGGCCGCACGTCACGCCTCGCATGACGCAGAGCGATCTCCTGACCCGGCTGAGCCCCCTGCTCAAAGCGGAGTGCGCCGCCGAGGCGGCCGCGGTCGCCGGGACCGACGCGGCCGACCTCGAACAGGGCGTCTGGGTGCGGCTG
>NZ_JBAMDC010000180.1:0-13143 GCF_036961605.1 Streptomyces sp. KLMMK | reverse complement strand
CCCACGCGCGGCCGGGCTTGCACGAGCCCCTCCTGGCGCAGGGTGGTCAGCACCTTGGTGGCCGTGGCGAGGGCGACGCCGAAGTCCTCGGCGATCTGCCGCGTGGACGGGACGCGGTCGCCGGGGGCGAGCTCGCCGTCCGCGATGCGCCGCCGCAGCTCGGCGGCGATGCGGAGGTAGGGGGGAACCGATGTGCCGGCCAAGGACGGCCTCCTTCTTCTTCCTGTACTAGTACAGAGCCTAGCAGGGGGCGGGGCGGTGAAAGGCTTCTGTACTAGTGCAGGACCGGGAGTACCCCTTGTCAATGCTGCGCTTACGGCGTACATTCAGTTGCGTACAGCGTAAGTAGCGTATGCGAAAAGGTGCTCACCATGAAGACCGTCCTCATCTCCGGTGCCAGCGTCGCCGGGCTCACCCTCGCCTACTGGCTCCGCCGCAACGGCCTCGCCGCGACCGTCGTCGAGCGGGCCCCCGCCGTCCGCCCGGGCGGGCAGGCCATCGACGTCCGCGGCGTCGCCCTCGACGTCCTCGACCGGACCGGGATCCTGGACGAGGCGCGCGGCGTCCGCACCCGGCTGCGCGGCATGGCGATGCTCGACGGCGACGGCAAGGAGGTGTGGCGCTCCGAGGAGATGACCCTGAGCGGCGGCCGTCTCGACAGCGAGGACATCGAGCTGCTGCGCGAGGACCTCACCGGGCTGCTGCACCGGCAGGCGCTCGGCGAAGGCGTGGAATTCCTCTACGGCGACTCCATCGCCGCTCTCGACGAGGGGCCGGACGGGGTGCGGGTCGCCTTCGAGCAGGGTCCGGAGCGGACCTTCGACCTCGTCGTGGGCGCGGACGGCCTGCACTCGCGCGTGCGGCAGCTCGCGTTCGGCCCGGAGGAGCGGTTCATCCGGCGCCTCGGCGCCTACGTCACGGTCTTCAGCGCCCCCAACTTCCTCGGCCTCGACGACTGGGAGATATGGCTCAACGACGGGTCCGCGACGGGCGGCGCGACCTACTGCGTCTACCCGGTGCGGGACAACAGCGAGATGAGGGCCACGCTCGGCTTCACGTCGGACCCCGTCGCGTACGACTACCGCGACACCGAGCAGCAGAAGGAGCTCATGGCCGAGCGGCTGGCGCACGTGGGCTGGGAGACGCCGCGGCTCCTGCAGGCCATGCGCGAAGCCCCGGACTTCTACTTCGACGAGATGGCCCAGATCCACATGGACCGGTGGACCGCGGGCCGGGTGGCCCTGGCGGGCGACGCCGGCTACTGCGCGTCGCCGCTCTCCGGCCAGGGCACCAGCCTGGCGCTCGTGGGCGCCTACGTCCTGGCCTGCGAACTCGGCCGGCAGGGGGACGGCGGTCACGCCGCCGCCTTCGCCCGCTACGAGTCGCGCATGCGGCCGTTCGTCGCCCTCAACCAGGCGCTCGCACAGGAGAATGCCGGGGGGAACGCGTCGGAGGAGTCGATGGAGAAGGCGAAGCACGGCATCGCCCTCGACGGCTGAACCACTGAGCGGGAGGCCCCGCCGGCCCTCGCCGGACCCCGCCGCCGGGCCCGGCGGCAGGCGCGGCATGATGGCCCCATGGGAACCGGAACCCGGCCTGTGCTCGTCTACGACGGCGACTGCGGCTTCTGCGCGACCTCGGTGCGCTGCGCCGAGAAGTACGTACGGCCGCGCTGCGACGTCGTCGCATGGCAGTTCGCCGACCTGGACGCGCTGGGTGTCACGCAGCATAGGGCCGAGCACGAGCTGCTGTGGATCGCTCCCGGCGGCACGGTGTACGGCGGGGCCCAGGCCGTCGCCAAGCTGCTGCTCAGTGCCCGCGGCGGATGGGCCGTCCCCGGCGCGGTGCTCACGCTGCCGCCCGTGCGCTGGGTCGCGCACGGCCTGTACCGGATGGTCGCGGACAACCGGCACCGCATGCCCGGCGGCACGGCGGCCTGCGCCCTGCCCGCCGGACGCCGCCCCGGCTCGGGGGCGGATGCGGAGGTGGATGCGGAGGCGGGGCGTCCGAACGGGGGCCGCTGATCTGCGGGTTCACGTCCCCCGCGGCTCTTGCGGCGCCGGATCCCTCCGGTAGCGTGGGGCGATGACGCGCCCTCGCATGATCGCCACGGACCTTGACGGCACCCTTCTCCGCGATGACAAGACCCTCTCCCCGCGCACCCTCCGCGCGCTGAGCACGGCGACCGCGTCCGGCGCCGAAGTCGTCTTCGTCACCGCCCGCCCGCCGCGCTTCGTCGACCGGCTCTCCGCCGCGACGGGCCTCGCCGGCACGGCCGTGTGCAGCAACGGCGCGCTCGTGTACGACATCGCGGCACGTACCGTCACCGCGTCCCGTGCCCTGCCCGCCGACGTCGCCCGCAAGGTCGCCGCCGCGCTGTCGGCCGCCGTGCCGGACGTGGGGTTCGCCGTCGAGACCGGCCGGAGCGTGCTGTACGAGCCGGCCTACGGGCTGCGCCTGCCCGAGGACGCCGGGGCGGAGTCGCCCGTGGCGTCCCTCGCGGACCTGTGGACGGCGGACGTCCCCATCGCCAAGCTGCTGGCCTGGTCGGCGCGGCTCGACGCGGACCTGCTGCTCGCCGCCGCGGAGCAAGCCGCGGGCACCGAGGCTCAGTTCACGCACTCGGGCGGCCGCGGCCTGCTGGAGATCAGCGCGCCGGGCGTCACCAAGGCCGGCACGCTGGCGCAGCTGTGCGCGGGGCGGGGCGTCCCCGCCGCGGAGGTCGTCGCCTTCGGGGACATGCCCAACGACCTCACCATCCTGACCTGGGCGGGCGCCGGCTACGCCATGGGCAACGCCCACCCGGCGGTGCTCGCCTCGGTGCCGCGGCGTACGGGGACCAACGAGGAGGACGGCGTCGCCGCCGTCCTGGAGCGGCTCTTCGGGCCGGCCTAGCGCGCCCGGCCCCGCGCGGGCGCGGTTCCGCCGTGCCGGGCGAACGCGTCCAGGGCGCCGAGCACGTGACGGCGCGTCGCCGCGGTGCCCAGGTGCCCCGCTCCGTCGACGACGATCAGCCGGGATCCGGGCCAGGCACGGGCGAGTTCCCACGCGGTGCCGAGCGGGCCGGCCAGGTCCAGGCGGCCGTGGACGAGAACGCCCGGGATCCCGGCCAGGCGCCCCGCGTCGCGCAGCAGCGCGCCCTCCTCCAGCCAGGCGCCGTGGGAGAAGTAGTGCGCGCAGATGCGCACCAGGGCCAGCCGGGCGGCGGCCGCCCGGCCGGCGTAGGGCGCCGCGGCCCCCTCCGTCTCGCCCGAGAGGACCGCGTCCTCCCAGGCGCACCAGTCGGCCGTGGCCTTCTCCCGCACCGCGGCGTCCGGATGCTCCGTCAGGCGCGCGTAGGCCGCCACGACGTCGCCGTCGCGCGGTGTGCCGGCGGCCCCGGCGAGGAAGCGCTCCCACTGCTCGGGGAAGAGCCGGCCCGCGCCCCGGTAGAGCCAGTCGATCTCCGAGCGGCGGGTCGTGGTGACGCCGGAGACGACGATCTCCGAGACCCGCTCCGGGTACGTCTCCGCGTAGGCCAGGAGCAGCGTCGACCCCCACGAGCCGCCGTACAGCAGCCAGCGGTCGATGCCGAGGTGCGTGCGCAGCCGCTCCATGTCGGCGATCAGGTGCGCGGTGGTGTTGTGCCGCATGTCCGTCGCGGGGTCGCTCGCGTGCGGGGTGCTGCGGCCGCAGCCGCGCTGGTCGAACAGGACGACCCGGTAGCGGTCCGGGTCGAAGTACCGGCGCACACCGGTGGCGCAGCCCGAGCCGGGCCCGCCGTGGACCACGAGCGCGGGCTTGCCCTCCGGGTTGCCGCAGGCCTCCCAGTACACGAGGTTGCCGTCGCCGACGTCGAGCAGGCCGCTCTCGTACGGCTCCACCGGCGGGTACAGCCCTTCCGCGTCCGCTCCCATGTGCGTCGTTCCTCCCGCCCTCCGCCCATACAACAGCGCTGTTACATTACGCCACGTGACGTCTTTCCCCGCTACCCCGGACATCCCGGACGCCCTGAGCACGCCCGGCCCCGAGCTGCTCGGCACCCGGCTGCGCCACCTCCTGGAGCTGCTCGACGGCGATGTCGGCGCCGTGTACGCGGACCTCGGCCTGGAGGGGTTCCGCCCGCGCTTCACCCCTGTCGTCCGCGCGCTGGCCGCCTCGGGGCCGGGCACCATCCGCGACCTCGCGCGAGCCGTCGGCGTGACCCACTCGGCCGCGAGCCAGACGGTGGCCCGGATGGCCGAGGAGGGGCTCGTCGTCCTTGCGCCGGGGCAGGACGCACGGCAGCGCGTCGTGCGCCTGACGGTCCGGGCCGAGTCGCTGCTGCCGGTGCTGGACGCCGAATGGGCGGCCACGGCCGCTGCGGCCGCGGAATTCGAGGCGGAGCTGTCGTACCCGCTCAGCAGGCTCGTCACCGAGGCGCTCGACGCCCTGCGCCGGCGCCCGATGCGGCAGCGGATCGCCGAGGCGCTGCCGCCGGGGGCCATGGGCGGGGCGGAGGCCCCGGACGCGTAGGTCCCGGAAATGCCGGAGGCTGCGGATGCGCAGGTGCCCGGCGTACGCGTAAGGGCGGCGTCACCCGAGGGCAGGCACAGGGCCACGCCTGGGGGCCGGCCCATCCGGCCCGCACGCCCCACGGATGCTCCTGCTCCACATGGGGGAGTGCGGACGGCCTGTGTGCGCCACTCGGCCAGGTTTGCGCCGTCCCTATGCGGCAACGCGACCTGTGAGTCCCTCCTCCCGGCAGGAGCCTCCCGTGGTCGTCTTCGCACTCGTCCTCCCCCCTCTGCTGCTGTGCGGAATCCTCGCCCTGGGCCGCTACGAGGAACGCATACTGACCGGCCCCGCCGCGCCGCGCCGCACGCCGGGCAGGCACCGCGGCTCCCGCAGGCGCCGGCGCATCGTCTGAAGCGGTCACGGGCCGCCGGGTCGGCAAGCGCCGACGCCCCTCACCCATCACTGTGGAAGCAGAAGACGGCAGCCACGGCGCGTCCGGCGGAAGGAGGACGGCGTGACGGACGAACCGATGACGCTCTTCCACGAGAGCCCCGAGGACCCCTTCTCGGTCGGCAACTCGGCGTCGGTCGTGCTGGACCACCGGGGGACCGTGGTGGGCTGGGGGGACCGTGCCGAGGCGCTGCTGGGCCACCCGGCGGGCCACGTGATCGGGCGGCCCGGGCTGGAGGCGCTGGTGGACCCGGGCGACCTCGACGCGGTCGTGGCGGCGGCCACCGCCTGCCTGCGGGACTCCGGCTGGTTCGGCATCATCCCTGTCCTCCACCGCGACGGCCACCGCCTCCTCGTGGGCGTCCGCGCCCGCTGCATCGTCCGCGAAGGGGCCGGCCCCGAGTGGTTCCTGGTGGGCGCCCCCGCCGGGGACGTGATCCAGTGGGAGACGGACCGCTCCGTGCTGGACGGCCTGTTCCGGACCGCCCCCGTGGGGCTGGCCGTCCACGCCCCGGACCTGAGCATCCTGCGCATCAACCGGGCCGTCGCCCGGATCGGCGGCATCACCGCCGAGCAGGCGCGGGGCCACCGCACGGGCGACTTCCTGGTCGCGGCGGACACGGAGACGGTGGAGCGCCGCCTGAACGAGGTGCTGGAGACCGGGCGGCCGATGATCTTCACGGAGCAGCCGTGCCGGCTGCTCGCCGACCCCTCCCAGGTCCGCTACGTCTCCGTCTCCGCGTTCCGCATGGAGGATTCGGCCGGGGACATCCTCGGCGTCACCCAGTTGGTCGAAGACGTCACCGAACGGCACCGGGCCAGGCTCCGGCTGGCCCTGCTCAACGACGCGAGCGCCCGCATCGGCACCACGCTGGACGTGGCCGCCACCGCCCGCGAGCTGGCCGACGTCCTCGTCCCCGAGCTCGCCGACGCCGTCACCGTCGACCTCCTCGAACCCGTCAGCCGCGGCGAGGAGCCCTCGCAGGACGGCTTCGGGCCCGTCCGCCGGACGGCCGTCAGGTCCGACACCCCGGGCGCCGAGGAGGCCCTCAACCCGCTCGGCGGCCTCATCCGCTTCGCCCCGGAGACCCCCCAGGGCAGGTGTCTGGCCGAAAAGAGCCCGGTCCTCGTGCCGGAGCTGCGCACCCCCGAGGACCTCGCCGTCGTGGCGCAGGAACGCGCCCCCCACGCCCGGGCCCTGGGCGCCCACTCCGTCATGATGCTGCCGCTCGCCGCCCGCGGCCTCGTCCTCGGCCTCGTCAGCCTGTGGCGCTCCCGCAGCCCCGACCCGTTCGAGGAGGACGACCTCACCCTCGTGGGCGAGTTCGCCGCCCGCGCCGCCGTCTGCATCGACAACGCCCGCCGCTACACCCGCCAGCACCAGGCGGCCCTGGCCCTGCAGCGCCGCCTGCTGCCCGGCGACCTGCCCGAGCTGCCGGCCGCCGAGGTCGCCCACCAGTACATCCCGGCGGGCGCCGTGGAAGGCGTCGGCGGGGACTGGTTCGACGTCATCCCCCTGTCCGGCGCGCGCGTCGCCCTCGTCGTCGGCGACGTGATCGGCCACGGCATCGACGCCGCGGCCACCATGGGGCGCCTGCGCACCGCCGTCCACACCCTCGCCGAACTCGACCTCGATCCCGACGAGGTCCTCTCCCACCTCGACGACCTCGTGTACCGCCTCGCCGCCGAACAGGAGAGCAACAACCGGGACTTCCCCCTGGACCAGGTGACCGGCGCGAGCTGCCTCTACGCCGTCTACGACCCCGTCTCCCGCGTCTGCTCCCTGGCGCGCGCCGGCCACCCGCCGCCCGTCCTCGTCGCCCCCGGCGGGCAGGCGAGCATCCTCGACCTCCCCGGCGGGCCGCCGCTCGGCCTCGGCGGGCTGCCCTTCGAGACGATCGAGATCGAACTGCCCGCAGGCAGCCTCCTGGCCCTCTTCACCAACGGCCTCATCCACAGCCACGACCTCGACATCGACGCGGCGCTCGACCGTCTCTCGCAGGAACTCGCGCGCCCCGACCGGTCGGTGGAGGAGACGGCCAAGGCCGTCGTGGACGCCCTCCTGCCCGCCGAGCCCGGGGACGACGTCGCCCTCCTCCTCGCCCGCACCCGCGTGCTCCCGGAGCACTGCGTGGCCACCTGGACGCTGCCGTCGGACGCCCGCGCCGCCGGGCAGGCCCGCACGCTGATGGCCGAGCAGCTCGGCGCCTGGGAGCTGGACGAGCTGGCGTTCGCCACCGAGCTCATCGTCAGCGAGCTCGTCACCAACGCCTACCGCTACGCCGGCGGGCCGGTCACCCTGCGGCTCATCCGCGGGCCCCGCCTCATCTGCGAGGTCTCCGACACCAGCAACACCGCCCCCCATATGCGCCGGGCCCGGACGACCGACGAGGGCGGCCGGGGCCTCTTCCTCGTCGCCCAGCTCAGCGAGCGCTGGGGCACGCGGTACGGCCGCGAGGGCAAGACGGTCTGGACGGAGCAGCTGCTGCCGTGAGCGCCGCCTCCCCCGGGCAGGCCGGCGGCGGGCAGGCTTTCCGGCAGGTATAGATGAGACCTATAGGGGTCATGGATTTCATCTCTTGGACGTTATAGGTGCAGGTCATGCACAGTGGATGACGTCGGCCCCACCGGCATCCACCAAGGGAGTGACCCATGCACCACCTTGCCCAGGGAGTCCAGCGCTTCCGGCAGAACGTCTTCCCCGCCCGCGCGGAGCTCTTCGAGCGGCTCGCCACCACGCACCGGCCCGGTGCGCTGTTCATCGGCTGCTCCGACGCCCGCGTCGTTCCCGAACTGATCACCCAGCGCGAGCCGGGCGAGCTGTTCGTCATCCGCACCGCGGGCAACCTCGTGCCCGCCCACGCGCCCGGCGCCGACGCCGTGGCGGCCGGCGTCGAGTACGCCGTGGACGTCCTCGGCGTGGCCGACGTCATCGTCTGCGGGCACTCCGCCTGCGGCGCCATGACCGCACTCGCCGAGGGCCGGGACCTGTCGGCCCTGCCCGCCCTGGCCGACTGGCTGCGGCACGCCGACGCCGCCCGCGCCAGGTGCCGCACCACCGCCGCGGAGGACAGGGTCGCCGCGATGGTGCACGCCAACGTCCTGGCCCAGCTGGCGAACCTGGCGACGTATCCCTCCGTCGCCCGCGCCCTGAGCCGCGGCGCGGTGCGCCTGCACGGCTGGGTCTTCGACATCGGCACCGGCGCCGTCGAGGAACTCGACGCGGCGAACGGCCGTTTCACGGCCCTTCCGGCCGCCTGACGGTTCCGCCCCCGGTTCGGCCGGCGGCCGGATCATCAGGCCGCCTCACCAGCCCCCTTGCCTCACCAGCCCCCCACATCACCAGTTATCTCACCAGTGAAGGAAGTCCCATGACCGTCCACGCCCAGTTCGACCCCCAGGCCCGTCAGCAGCTCGCGATCGCCGCGGTCGAGGCCAAGACCCGCAAGGACCTCACCTGGCAGGAGCTGGCCGACGCCGCCGGCCTGTCCGTCGCCTTCGTCACGGCCGCCGTCCTCGGCCAGCACGCCCTCCCGGCCGGTTCGGCCAAGGCCGTCGCCGGGCTGCTCGGCCTGGACGACGACGCGGCGATGCTGCTGCAGACCGTACCGACCCGCGGCTCCATCCCCGGCGGGATCCCGACCGACCCGACCATCTACCGCTTCTACGAGATGCTCCAGGTCTACGGCACCACCCTCAAGGCCCTGGTCCACGAGCAGTTCGGCGACGGCATCATCAGCGCGATCAACTTCAAGCTGGACGTGAAGAAGGTCGCCGACCCCGAGGGCGGCGAGCGCGCCGTGATCACCCTCGACGGCAAGTACCTCCCGACGAAGCCCTTCTGACGCACCGCCTTCCGTACCGCCTCCGGCGGGATGCCCCGCGCCCGGCCGCCCGCCGGGCGCGGGGCCACCCGTCCCCACCCCTCCCAGGAGCACCCGCACCATGGACTTCGTCCGGCGCACCATCGACATCGCCCGCAAGAACGTCGAGGAGGGCGGCCGCCCGTTCGCGACCGTCATCGTCAAGGACGGCGAGATCCTCGCCGAGAGCCCCAACCTCGTCGCCCAGACCTCCGACCCGACCGCGCACGCCGAGATCCTCGCCATCCGCGAGGCCTGCACCAGGCTCGGCACCGAGCACCTGACCGGGACCACGATCTACGTGCTCGCCCACCCCTGCCCCATGTGCCTGGGCTCGCTCTACTACTGCAGCCCCGACGAGGTCGTCTTCCTCACGCAGCGCGACGACTACGAGCCCCACTATGTCGACGACCGCAAGTACTTCGAGCTGAACACCTTCTACGCGGAGTTCGCCAAGGACTGGAGCGAGCGGCGGCTGCCGATGCGCCACGAGCCCCGCGACGAGGCCACCGCCGTCTACCGGTTCTGGCAGGAGCGCAACGGCGGCGAGCGCCGCGTGGCCGGAGCCCCCACCGCCTGACGGGGGCGGCCGCGGCGGCGCCTCAGCGCGCCGCCTTCTCCTCCGCGGCGCCCACCGGCCCGGCGGGCTTCTCCGCGGTCCCCGTCCCCTCGCCCGTCTCCCGCTCCCGCGCCGCCGCGGGCTCGCGGCGGCGGCCGTTCAGCACCACGGTCGCCAGCACGCCGGCCAGCAGGCCCCAGAACGTCGAGCCGATGCCGGCCAGGGTCATGCCCGACGCCGTGGCCAGGAACGTGACGACGGCCGCCTCGCGCATGCGCGCGTCCGCGAGCGCGGCCGTGAGGGAGCCGCCGATCGTGCCGAGGAGGCCGAGCCCGGCGATGCCCATGACGAGGGAGGCGGGCATGGCGGTCAGCAGCCAGCCCACGACGCCGCCGAAGAGACCGACCGTGATGTAGAACAGGCCCGCCCACACGGAGGCCAGGTAGCGCCTGCGGGGGTCGCGATGGGCCTCCTCGCCGGTGCAGATCGCCGCGGTGATCGCGGCCAGGTTCAGCCCGAAGCAGCCGAACGGGGCCAGCACCGCATTGACGATCCCGGTCCAGGTGAGCAGCGGCGAGACCGGCGTACGGTAGCCCGCGCCGCGCAGCACGGCCACGCCCGGCAGATTCTGCGACGCCATGGTCACCACGAACAGCGGCAGGCCGACGCCGATCAGCACCTGCCAGGAGAACTCGGGGCGCACGAAGACCGGTTCGGCGAGCGCCACGTGCAGGCCCTGCAGGCGCCACGAGCCGCGGAACGCGCTCACCACGACCCCGGTGGCCAGTGCGCCGATGACCGCGTACCGGGGCAGCCACCGCTTGCAGGCCAGGTAGACCGCGAACATCGGGAACACCACGGCGAAGTCCTGCTGCATTTTCGTGAACAGGCCCGTGCCGAACTGCACGAGCACGCCCGCCAGGAGCGCCGACGCCAAGGGCACCGGGATCCTGTCCATGACGCGCTCGAACCAGCCGGTCGCACCGCTGACGACGACCAGGACCGCCGAGAGGAGGAACGCGCCGGTGGCCTCGGCCATCGACACCCCGTGCAGGCCGGTCGCCAGCAGGGCCGCACCGGGCGTGGACCAGGCCGTGACCACCGGCGCCCGGTGGCGCAGCGACAGCCCCGCGCAGGTGACCCCCATGCCGATGCCGAGGGCGAACATCCAGGACGTGAGCTGCGCCGGGGTGGCCCCGGCCGCTTCCGCCGCGGTGACGACGATGGCCACGGAGCTGGTGATGCCGATGAGCACGGCGAGGAAGCCCGCCGTGACCGCGTCGGCGGGTGCTGCGGAGCGTATGCGCTGCGCGAGCCGGGTCATTCGAGGCGAGGGCACGCGTGCGAGTCCACTACACAAGTTGATCTTCGTCAACCGCCGTGCGGACGCGCGGCGGTGGGGCGGCCGCGATCCGGCTAGCGGGCCGCGGGCAGGACCACCTCGAAGCGGCAGCCGCCGGGCACGTTGCGCACGGCCGCGCGGCCCGCGTGCGCCTCCACGATGCCGCGGACGATGGCCAGGCCCAGCCCCGCGCCGCCCGGCGGCGTACGGGCCTCGGTGCCGCGCCAGCCCGTGTCGAAGACCCGCGGGAGGTCCTCCTCCGCGATGCCGCCGCAGCCGTCCGTCACGGACAGCACCACCGTGTCCGCCTCCCGGTGCGCGGCGACCGCGACGGTGCCGTCGGCGGGAGTGCGGCGGATGGCGTTGACGAGGAGGTTGCCCAGGACGCGGGTCATCTCCTTGCCGTCGACCTCGACGGGCACCGCCTCGACGCCGTCGCCGGTCAGCCGGACGCCGTGCTCGCGGGCCAGGGGCCCCACCCCGGCGAGGGCGTCGTCCACCAGGTCGTCCACCGACATCCGGCTCGGGTGCAGCGGCAGCGCGCCCGCGTGGATGCGGGAGAGCTCGAAGAGGTCGCCGACCATGGCGTCGAGGCGCTCCACCTCCGTGCGCATCCGGCGCAGGTAGCGCGGCGGGTCCTCCGCCACGCCGTCCTCCAGGGCCTCGGACATCGCGCGCAGCCCGGCCAGCGGGGTCCGCAGGTCGTGCGAGATCCAGGCCACCAGCTCGCGCCGCGAGGTCTCCAGTGCCTGCTCCCGCTCCCGCGAGCGCGCGAGCTTCTCGCTCGTCGCGGCCAGCTCGCGCCCCAGCGCGGCGAGCTCGGCCGTGCCGCCGCCGCCCGGGGCCGCGAAGCTGCCCTCGTCGCCGAAGGAGCGCGCGGCGCGCGTCAGGGCGTTGCTGTGCGCCACCACCCAGCGGCCCAGCAGCAGGGCGGTGGCGAGGGAGACCACGGCGGCCGTCGCGCAGACCGTCGTGACGACGGTCAGGTCGTGCGAGGAGAGGAACATCGCCCGGGCCACGGCGAGCGTCCCGGCCAGCATCGCGACGACGGAGACGACGGCGACCACCGTGAGGGAGACCGCCACCGAGCGGTGGCGCAGGGCCCGCAGGGCGAGCGCGCCCAGCAGCCCGGCCGCCGCGGCTCCGAGGAACGAGTAGAGGGCGATCAGGAGGACGTCACGCACGGCCGGCCCCTTCGCTGCGGGCGTCCGGCCCGTCCGGCCCGTCCGGCCCGTCCGGAGGCCGCACGCCGTCCGCCTCGAAGCGGTAGCCGACGCCCCACACCGTACGGATCAGCTGCGGCCGGGCCGGGTCGTCCTCGATCTTGCCGCGCAGCCGGCGTACGTGCACGGTCACCGTCGACAGGTCGCCGAACTCCCAGCCCCACACCTCGTGCATCAGCTCCTCCCGGGAGCACGCCCGGCCCGGGTGGTGCAGCAGGAAGGACAGCAGGTCGAACTCGCGCAGGGTGAGGGCGAGCTCGGCGCCGTCCCTGGTGGCGCGCCGGGCGGCCGGGTCGAGCACGAGACCCCCTGCCCGCAGCAGGGGCGCCGGGCGCGGGCCCGCGGAGCGCGCGTGCGCGCGGCGCAGGACGGACGCGACGCGCAGCACCAGCTCCCGGGGGCTGAACGGCTTGGTGACGTAGTCGTCCGCGCCCACCTCCAGGCCGAGGATGCGGTCCTCCTCGTCGCCGCGCGCGGTGAGCATGATCACCGGGACCGGGCCGTCCGCGCGGAGCCGGCGGCACACCTCCAGGCCGTCCATGCCCGGGAGCATCAGGTCGAGGACGACGAGGTCGGGCCGGACCGCAGCGGCCAGCTCCAGCGCGCGGGGGCCGTCGGCGGCCCGGTCGACGGTGAAGCCGGCGCGGTCGAGGTAGCCGGCGACGACTTCGGCGACGGTCGGGTCGTCGTCCACGACGAGGACGCGGGAAGGCTGCGGTGTCTGCTGCATGCCGCAAGCCTCGCACCGCCCGGCGCACGGCGCCCCGCCGGCCCGTGTCACCGGAGGCCGCGCCCCCGCTCATCGCGCTTATCACACTTCGAGCACGGTGTCTGGTGCCTTCGGCCCGGTTGTCCGATGGTGAAGGCAACTACGGCTGGTCCACCGGCATTTGACGCTGCCCGGCGAGCGCCGCAGGCAGGAAGGGGGGTCATGAACTGTCCCGAATGTGGCGCGTCGACCATCAACGGTCCTGACGGGAAGTCCTCGTGCTCACAGTGTTCATGGCAGTCTGGGTGACATGGAAGAGCAGGCATGGCGCTCACACGCCGCACCCGGCGAGCCCTATTACACCACCAACACCTGTAGCGGCTGCGGATCCGTCGTCCTGGGGGTACACGGCAGGTGGACGTGTGCCTCGTGCGGGACCTGCAGCCCGTACCAGGAACCTCCCGAGGGCTGGGCCTCGGAGATCGTTCCGGAAGGGAAGGGCGGCAACGGCCGGGCCTGCG